>NZ_BAAAIZ010000003.1:0-65415 GCF_039526425.1 Streptomyces thermospinosisporus | reverse complement strand
CGCCGCCGGACGATTTTTCCGGGAAACCCCGCACCTTTGGGTGCGGGGTTTTCTGCGTTTAGGGTCGAGGTATGCGCTATGACTTGGTCATCTTCGACAACGACGGTGTGCTGGTGGACAGCGAGCCGACTTCCAACCGGCACCTCGCCGCCTACCTCACCGAGCTCGGGCACCCGACCTCGTACGAGGACTCCATCCGTGACTTCATGGGGTCCGCCATGCATCGCGTGCACGAGTTGGTGGAGCAGCGGTCGGGGCGGAAGCTGCCAGAGGACTTCGACGATGTGTTCCACGCCCGGGTCTTCGCCGCGTTCGAGCGGGAGTTGCAGCCGGTGGCCGGTGTCGTGGATGTGCTTGAGAAGCTGACCGCCGACGGGGTGCGGTACTGCGTGGCCTCGTCGGGCAGCCATGAGCGGATCCGGGTCGGGCATCGGACGACCGGGCTGGACCGGTGGTTCGGGGACGAGCTGATCTTCAGCTCGCAGGATGTCGGGCGGGGCAAGCCGGCACCCGATCTCTTCCTGTACGCGGCCGAGCGGATGGGTGTCGCCCCGGAGCGGTGCGTGGTGGTCGAGGACAGTCCGCTGGGCGTGCAGGCGGCCGTGGCCGCCGGGATGGATGTGTACGGGTTCACGGCGATGACGCCGCCGGAGAAGCTCGCGGGGGCCACCGGACTCTTCGCGAAGATGCGGGAGTTGCCCGAACTGCTGGTGTGATCCCCGGCAGCGGCCGGCCCATGACAATCGTCATGCCGAGATGCGGACGTTCGTTTCTACTGCGTGACCCCGGTCGGCCGGGAAGCTGAGGGCATGACGACGAACTCGGGTGTGCACAAGGGCAAGCGGCCGGCCCTCCTGCCGGTGGTTCTGGACGTGGCGGTGCCGGTCGGGACGTACTACCTGCTGAGGAACGCCGCGGGGATGAGCGAGTTCGCGGCCCTCGCCTGGAGCAGCGTGTTCCCGGCCGTGCGTACCGGGTGGGGGCTGGTGAGGGAGCGGGCGGTGAATGCGTTCGCCGTGCTGATCCTCTTCGTCAATGTGACGTCGATGGTGCTCGGCTTCCTCTCCGGTGACGCGCGGATGATGCTGGTGCGGGAGAGCTCGGTCGGGAGCGTCATCGGAATTGGTGTGCTGGTGTCGGTGGCGCTGGGGAAGCCGATGATGACCTCGGCCATGAAGCCGTGGCTCATCCGCGGCCAGGAGGCCCGGGAGGCGGCCTGGACGCGGCTGATGGGCGGGTCGGAGGCGTTCCGGCGGGCCGAGCGGAGGTTCTCGGTGGTGTGGGGCGCGGCGCTGCTCGGGGAGTGCGTGGTGCGGGTGATCGGGGCGTATGCGCTGCCGGTGGACACCATGGTGTGGCTGGGCACGGTGCTGATGATCGTCACGCTGGCGGGTGCGTTCCTGGTGGCCGGGGCGCTGGGTGCCGGGCCGATGGCGGCCATGCTCGCCGCGGAGGTGAAGACGCCCGGAGTGTGCGGGACGGTGACGGCTGCCGAGGGTGCCGAGGGGCCTGCGGTCGTGGGCGTGAGGTGAGGGCGGGGGCATCGCCTTGGGCTGAGCGCCGCCTTGAACGCCGGTGAAACTGAAGGAAATTCACCTTTGGCTGGATCTACCCACCGGTACGCCGGGGCCCTACGCTCGCCGCCATGACCGATGTGCTGCGGCGCGGCAGGGCCTCGCTGGCGTTCGCTTTCCTGGTGCAGGGCGTCGCCTTCGCCCTGCTCGTGACGCGGATCCCGGCCATCCAGGACCGGTACGGGGTGTCCGACTCCCTGCTGCCCGTCTTCCTGGCCGCCGTGCCGATCCTGGCCGGGGTCGGCAGTGTGGCGACCGAGCGGGTGGTGCGGCGGGCCGCGCCGAGCCGGGTGCTGAGGTGGTCCCAGCCGGTCGTGCTGCTGTCGCTGCTGGTGGTCGGGGCGGGGGAGCAGATGGCCGTGCTGGCCGCTGCGCTGGCGGTGTTCGGGTTGGCGGTCGGTGCGCTGGACGCCTCGATGAACATGCTCGGGGTGAGTCTGCAGCGGGCCTACGGGCGCAGCATCATGCTCGGTTTCCACGCCGCCTACAGCCTGGGCGGGATCGTCGGGGCGTCGCTGGCGTGGGCCGGGGCGCACTGGCAGCTGGCGCTGTGGGTGTCGTATCTGCCGGTGGTGCTGGTGCTGATGCCGGCGGCGCTGGCGGGGAGCCGCTGGTACGTCGACGCGGAGGAGAACGAGGAGGAGAACGAGGAGGAGAAGCGCAGCCTTGCGGCCGAGGGGACGGTGGCGAAGGGCTCCGGGGACGCCCGGGACGTCGCGGGTGCGGGGTTGCGGTGGCTGCTGCCGCTGTGTCTGGTGATGACCGTGGCGTACATCGGGGACTCGACGGTCTCCAACTGGAGCGCCAAGTATCTGCAGGACGTGCTGGGGAGCAGCGAGCAGCTGGCGACGGTCCCCTACAACGTCTACATGGTCACCACGCTGCTCGGCCGGGTGATCGGGGACTTCGGGGTGCGGCGGTTCGGGGCCGTGGCGGTGGTGCGGAGCGGGGCGCTGGTGGCCGCGTCGGGGTTCGCGGTGGTGGCCGGGGCGCCGGGCGCGTGGGTGGGCATGCTGGGGTTCACACTGCTGGGGCTCGGGCTGTGCGTGCTGGTGCCGCAGACCTTCGCCGCGGCGGGCCGGCGGGCCCATGAGCTGCACGGGCCGGGGGCCTCGGACGCGGCCGTAGCGCGGCTGAACGTCTTCAACTACGTGGGCTTCCTGATCGGTTCGCCCCTGGTGGGGGCGGTCGGGGATGCCTGGAGCTACCGCGGGGCGATGCTGGTGCCGATGGTGTTGGTACTGGTGACACTCGTCCATGCCCGGTCGTTCGTGGCTCAACCGGACCGATACGGTGGCGGGCATGAGCGGCCGCACACAGCTGATGTGGGACGAGGCAGTAACGGGCTATGACTTCGGCCGGGACCATCCGATGGACCCGGTCCGGCTCGCCCTGACCCGGAGTCTGATCGACGCACTCGGACTCGACCGTGAGGTGGAGGTGGTCGCCGCGAAGCCGGCCGGGGAGTCGACGCTGCGGCTCGTTCACCGGCAGGACTACATCGACGCGGTCAAGGCTGCCTCGGCCGACCCGAGGGCCGCGGACACCTCGTACGGGCTCGGGACGATCGACGATCCCGCGTTCGCCGGGATGCACGAGGTGTCGGCGCTGATCGCGGGGCAGTCGGTGGGGGCGGCGGAGGCCGTGTGGCGGGGGGAGGCGCCCCACGCGGTGAACTTCGCGGGCGGGCTGCACCATGCGATGCCGGGGTCCGCGTCCGGGTTCTGTGTGTACAACGACGCGGCGCTGGCGATCGCACGGCTGCTGGAGCTGGGGGCCGAGCGGGTCGCGTATGTCGACGTCGACGTGCACCACGGGGACGGGGTGCAGGCGGCGTTCTGGGAGGATCCGCGGGTTCTGACGATCTCGCTGCACGAGCATCCGCGGACGCTGTTCCCGCAGACCGGGTGGCCGGAGGAGACCGGGGCGGGCAGTGCGGAGGGCACCGCGGTGAATGTGGCGCTGCCGGCGGGGACGGGGGACGCGGGGTGGCTGCGGGCGTTCCATGCGGTGGTGCCGGAGCTGCTGGCGGAGTTCCGGCCGCAGGTGCTGGTGACGCAGCACGGAGCGGATACGCACTTCGAGGATCCGCTGGCGCATCTGGCGGTGTCGCTGGATGCGCAGCGGGCGGTGCAGGTGGCGTGTCATGAGCTGGCGCACGAGTACGCCGGGGGGCGGTGGGTCGCGCTGGGCGGGGGCGGCTATGCGGTGGTGGAGGTCGTGCCGCGATCGTGGGCTCATCTGGTGGGGATCGCTGCGGAGCGGGCGGTGGAGCCGGAGACGGTGATTCCTGAAGGGTGGCGGCAGGAGGTGTTTGCGCGGACTCGGCAGTTGGCGCCGGTGCGGATGACTGATGGGCGGTGGCCGGTTTCGTTCGCCTCCTGGGAGGAGGGGTACGACCCGGCGGATCGGCTGGATCAGGCGGTGCTGGCGACTCGGCGGGCGGTGTTTCCGTTGCGAGGGTTGTTGGCGTAGGGGAGCTGACCGGTTCCTTGAGCGGTTGCCCGGGGTGGGGGCTGGGCGGGGGTGGGTGCGCTCACCGGCGCTGGCGGGGTGCCGCTGCGCCCACCGTCCCCCCACTCTCGACTGCGCTCGAGCGGGGGGACCCCCATCGCCCGCCCGTGCCGCCCCAGCGGCACGACCGCCCGCAGCTACGAGGGATCGGTGTACGCCGACCGTGGGTTGTTCGGGGGAACGGGGCCCCGGAGGGGCTGAGGTGGGCCAGGATCGGGGTGTGGTCAGCGCCGGGGAGATTCGGGGTCATCTGCTTGCCGCTCGGCTTGCGGGGGTGGTGGCGACCACGCGGGAGGAGAGCCTGCGGAGTTATCGGCTGTTCGCGGCGCGGGATCCGCGGGTGCTGATCGGGATCGAGCCCGTGTGGTCGTGGGGGCAGCGGGAGGTCGCCGCGCTGATGGCCGAGCGGTGCGGGTCTCCGGCCGATCCGGGGCGCACCGACGGCCAGGAGGTGATCGATCCGGAGCGGACGCTGGCCGCCCTGGACGCCTATGCGGAACGGCTCGCGGCGGCCGCGCGGCGGCGGGCCGCGGTGCTGCTGGGGACCGGGCACCCGCACCCGCTGCTCGGTTTCTACGCCGCTCTGGCAGACGCCTTGTCGGCGGCGGGATGTACCGTCCTCACCCCGGCGCAGGGTCGCTGTGTCGACATAACGACCCGGTTCGGCCTACGCACGTACAACCTCGGCTACGTACGGGGAGTCGCGCTCGTCCGCGACGGCGACCCCCAACGCCCCGGTTGTGAGCCCGGCGCACACACGCACTCCCCTCTCCCGGTTCGTACCGCGCTGGAAGCGGCGGCCGAGGCCGGCGGGCCGCTTCCGGATCTGGTGATCGGTGATCATGGTTGGGCCTGCGGGGCAGGTCAGCTGGGGTTCGAGGTGATCGCGCTGGCCGATGTGAACGATCCGGCGCCGTTCGTCGGGCAGGCGGAGGGGTGCGTGTCCGTCGTCGTTCCGCTCGAGGACGGTGCGCGGTCCGATTACTACCTGCCGTTGACCCGCTACGTACTCAATCGGGCGTGTCTGTCACAGTAGGCCGCCGATGGGTGCACCTCTTCCCCACTCGCATCACCCGCCCCTACATTGGGGAGTGAGCACGCAGCGACGAAGAGTCACCGGAAGGGGAAGCCGGTGGCCGTCGAGTGCGGAAGGTTCAGGTGTGTCATGGCTGCAGCTGGCGAAAGGCCTCTGAACGAGGTTCAGTTCCTTACCGTGGCGGAGGTCGCCTCGGTGATGCGAGTGTCGAAGATGACCGTGTACCGCCTGGTGCACAGCGGTCATCTGCCCGCGATCCGGGTGGGGCGGTCCTTCCGCGTCCCCGAGCAAGCGGTGCACGACTATCTCCGCGAGAGCTACGTGGGGGTGGAAACCGCCTGACGGCGAGCCGGGGAGCGCCCGTCCAGGGCACCTTCGGGCCCTCCCCGGGTACCTCGATTACGACCTCAGCGCTCGGGCGGGTAGGCTAACCCCTCGAAGGTCGTGTGGGCCCATGGCGCCCAAACACACCGAGTGATGAGAAGTGAGCGAGGGTTAGTCGTGGGCTCTGTTATCAAGAAGCGGCGTAAGCGGATGGCCAAGAAGAAGCACCGCAAGCTGCTCAAGCGCACGCGCGTCCAGCGCCGCAACAAGAAGTAAGCGGCAGCGCGAAAGCGTGTCCAGTGGCCCCCCACCGCAAGCCGGTGGGGGGCCACTGTCATGGGACGACGAGTACGCGACGGGTACGCGACGGGTATGCGTTTCGGCCGCTCGTCACTTCCCGCAGTCGGAAGACACCACAGAGCGACTACTACCCGGTAGGTTGGCCCCACGGACCAGGGCGAAAGGAAGGCGCTGATCTTGGGAAAGGTCGTGCTCGTGACCGGAGTGGCCCGTCAGCTGGGGGGCCGTTTCGTCCGGCGGATCCAGCGTGACCCCGAGGTGGACCGGGTCGTCGCCGTGGACGCGGTCCCGCCCGAGCATCATCTGGGCGGTGCGGACTTCGTCCAGGCCGACATCCGCCAGCCCACCATCGCCCGCGTGCTCGCCGAGTCCGGCGCCGACACGGTCGTCCATCTCGACGTCACGGGCACTCCGCTGGGCAGCGGCAGCCGGGCCGCGCTGAAGGAGACCAACGTCATCGGCACCATGCAGCTGCTCGGTGCCTGCCAGAAGTCCCCGCACGTGAAACGGCTGGTCGTGAAGTCCAGCACCAATGTCTACGGTTCGGCACCCCGCGATCCGGCGGTGTTCACCGAGACCACCCCGCCCAAATCCCTGCCCAGCGGCGGCTTCGCGAAGGACACCGTGGAGGTCGAGGGCTATGTGCGGGGCTTCGCGCGCCGCCGGCCGGACGTGGCGGTGTGTGTGCTGCGGTTCGCCAACATCCTCGGCCCGACCGCGGACAGCCCGCTCGCCTCGTACTTCTCGCTGCCCATCCTGCCGACCGTGCTGGGCTACGACCCGCGGCTGCAGTTCGTGCACGAGGACGATGTGATCGAGGTGCTGCGGATCGGCTCGCACGAGCCGCGGCGGGGCACGCTCAACAGCGGCACGTTCAACATCGCCGGCGACGGTGTGCTGCTGCTGTCCCAGTGCTCGCGGCGGCTGGGCCGGCCCACCGTGCCGCTGCTGCTGCCCGCGGTCACCTGGGCGAACACGGTGATGCGTACCCTGGGGATGACGGACTTCTCGCCCGAGCAGATCCGGCTGCTGACTCACGGCCGGGTGGTGGCGACGGACCAGATGCGCGACGTTCTGGGATTCACCCCCAAGTACACGACTGCCGAAACGTTTGCGGACTTCGTGCGCAGCCGCGGGCCGGGGCTGCTTCCGCCGGAGGCCCTCGCCGCGGCTGTCGACCGGATCGCGGCGCTGCCCCTGCCGGGCAGCTCTCACCCCCCGAAGCAGAGCGCCAACTGAGGAGCGCAGCAACGATGGCGGACGCCAAGGTCATTCCGTTCGACGACGACCGGTCCCGTGGAGGATCCACGCCGCGCTCGTCGCGCCGCCGCGGTGCGTCGAGCCGCCGCGCGGGCGGGGAGCAGCCGGCGGTGGGGGAGGTCCAGCCCCTGCCGGGCGTGGCCCCCGTGCGGGACGATGATCCGGTGACACCTGAGGACGAGCGGCCCGGGAAGCAGGCCGGGGACGACGACTCCGGCGGCCTGGAGCAGCGCATCGCGAGCGGGCTGGCGTTCCTGCGCCGCCGTCTCACCGGTGACTACGAGGTCGACGACTTCGGGTACGACGAGGAGCTCACCGGCCAGGTCCTGATGTCCCTGCTCCGCCCGCTGTACGAGAAGTACTTCCGGGTGGAGGTGAAGGGCATCGAGAACATCCCGGCGGAGGGCGGCGCGCTGATCGTCGCCAACCACTCCGGGACGGTGCCGATGGACGGCCTGATGATGCAGGTCGCCGTGCACGACAAGCATCCGGCCGGCCGTCATCTGCGGCTGCTGGCGGCGGATCTGGTGTTCGTGCTGCCGGTGGTCAACGAGCTGGCCCGCAAGCTGGGCCACACCCTGGCCTGCGCGGAGGACGCCTCCCGGCTGCTGGAGCAGGGGGAGCTGGTCGGGGTGATGCCGGAGGGCTTCAAGGGCATCGGCAAGCCCTTCGCCGACCGCTACAAGCTGCAGCGCTTCGGCAGGGGCGGCTTCGTCTCCACGGCGCTGCGGGCGCGCACTCCGATCGTGCCGTGCTCGATCGTCGGCGCGGAGGAGATCTACCCGATGATCGGCAACGCCAAGACCCTCGCGAGGCTGCTGGGGCTGCCGTATTTCCCGCTGACGCCGACCTTCCCGTGGCTGGGGCCGCTGGGTGCGATCCCGCTGCCGACGAAGTGGACGATCCAGTTCGGTGAGCCGATCCCGACGGACGGGTATCCGCCGGAGGCGGCGGAGGATCCGATGCTGATGTTCAACCTGACCGATCAGGTGCGCGAACAGATCCAGCACACCCTGTACAAGCTGCTGGTGCAGCGGCGGTCGGTGTTCTTCTGAGCGACGGAGCGGCTGGCCGACTGGCCGACTGGCCGTCTGAGCGACTCGGGCGGCCGTCAGCGCGGCTCTTCCGGGCGGCTCTTCCGGCCGTCCGCGCACGCGGCGGGGCGCCCTCCCGGATGGGGATCGGGAGGGCGCCCTGTGCGGCTGTACGGGGGCCTCGCAGCTCTGCTCGGGCCCCCCTTGGGCCTGCTCGCTCTGCTCGGGCCCTGCTCGGCCCTACTCCGCGTTCTCGCCTTCGATGCCGAGGCCCGGGAGCAGGCCGGGCAGCAGCGGTGGGAGGGTGACGTCGGGCTTGTCGGGCCGGGTGAGGCCGTCGGTGATGGACGGCGAGCTCTTGCTGCCGCTGCTCTCCTTGGGCGGGTCGAGCAGGCCGCCGGTGTTGCCGCCGAGCAGGCCGTCGTTCTCCTTGCCGGAGTCGGCGGAGCTGCTGGGGCCACGGCTGCCCGAGCCGCGCTCCTCGGTGGTGCCGCCGGTGCTGCCGGGCGCCTTGGAGGCGCCGGGGCTCGAGGAGTCGCTGGGCGCGGTTCCCGAGCCGTGCTGCTTGCCGTCGCCCCCGCCCTTGCGGGCCGGGGACGCGGGGAGCATGGACTGCAGCGGGGCGACGTCCTTGTCTATGGCGTCGAAGACGGAGTTGACCTGTTCGCTGACGTCCCCGAGCTGCAGGGGCAGGCGCTGGCGCAGGTCGCCCCACAGCTCGCGGTGCGACTGGGAGAAGGAGGAGAGCGCCTGCATGGGGGCCAGCGAGTCGGGGTTGCGCTGGTAGGCCTCGCGCAGCAGGCGGTGGCCCTCGGAGGCGTCGTGCCGCATGTTGGACAGGGCGTGGCGGACCTCGGTGAGGGACTCGTGGTCGAGGGGGCCGCTGCGGCCGCGTTCCATCAGGCGGCGGGCCTCGCTCAGACGGGTGGAGGCGTGGTCGAGGTAGACCCGGCCGCGCTCGTCGTTGCCGTCGGCGAGGGTGAGTTTGACGTCCTCGATGCCGCGCTTGAGTCCGTAGAGGGTGTCGCCGGGCAGGGCGTCGGAGCTGGCGGCGGCGACTCCGCCGAGGGCGCCCCCGGCGACGCCGACGCCGATGCCGCCGGCGGTGAGGCCCTTGGCGAGCCGGGAGCGGGGGCGGAGCCTGCTCAGGGCGGTGGCCCGGTGGGCGCCGTGGGCGCGGCGCCCGCGTTGCCCCGGTAGGGGCGGGTCGGCCGTGCCGCTCGCCGTGTCCTCGCGCAGCATGGCTTCGAAGGCGGCCACCAGCTGGGCGCGCTGGACGGTCTTGACCTCCGGGTCCAGCTCCGGCCTGGGCAGTGCGCGGAGCTCGCCGGTGAGTTCGATCAGTCGCGTCTGCTCGGTCTCCGCGGCGATCGGTGCCGGTCCTTCGGACTGCTCGGCCGCCGTGCCCCGGTCGGTCTGCTTCTCCAGGGCCTGGGCGAAGGCGCTCGCCCGCCGGTGCGCCGATACATTCGCGATCACTGGCGGCACCTCCTCTCGTCATGACGGTCGACTCCCCAGGGGGTCCTGAGGGTTCCCGCAGCTGACCACTTGCACACGATCGGGTGATCGAAGTCGGTCAGGGGGTGACCACAGGGAGCCTGCATCCCGCACAACGAGCGGTGCGGCACTTGGGTTACGGACGCCGGGGGATCGGTTGATGAAGTCAACGCGGCCTCACGGAACGTGAGTTGCGGGTCGCCGAGCGTGCCCGGATCAGCGGGCGTCGTCCGGCAGGAGCCGGGCGAGGGTGCGCACCGCCCGGTACTGGAGCGTCTTGATCGCGCCCTCGTTCTTGCCCATCACCCGGGCGGTCTCGGCCACCGACAGACCCTGCAGGAAGCGCAGCGTGACGCACTCCTGCTGCTGGGGGTTGAGGCGGCGCACGGCGTCCAGCAGGGCGGCGTTGGACAGGGACTCGAGGACCGAGTCCTCCGGGGAGCGCTCGACCTCGTTGGCGTCGAGCATCTCGCCGGTGGTGACCTCCAGGCGGAAGCGGCTGGACTTGAAGTGGTCGGCGACCAGGTTGCGGGCGATGGTGACGAGCCAGGCGCCGAAGTCGCGCCCCTGCCAGGTGAAGGTGCCGATCCTGCGCAGGGCCCGCAGAAAGGTCTCGCTGGTGAGGTCCTCGGCGGTCGCCTTGCCTCCCACGCGGTAGTAGATGTACCGGTACACGGTGTCGCTGTACTGGTCGTAGAGGCGCCCGAAGGCGTCGGCCTCGCCGGCCTGGGCGCGCTCGACCAGGTCCATCATCCGGGCGCTGTCGCTGTCCGCGGCGGGCCGGCGTGCGGTGGCCGCGCCCGAGGAGCGCCCGCGTCTGCCGACCGCGGCACTGCCTTCGGCGAGGGCGTAGCAGGGGCCGACGGGTGCGGTGGCGAAGGCGGGGACGGCGTACGCGGTGGGGACGAAGCCGCGCAACATCTCTCGGGCCGTTGCGACCGTCGCGCGCAGCGTAGCCAGGCCCGAGGCGTCAACCCCGACGTGTGGGTACACGGGACTCCCAGAGGCAGAGCTTCCATCACATGCACTTCGGAACCTTTCACCCGTCGTAGCGACGGAGAGGTGCCGGTTTGCGTCTGAGGAGAATAACGCTTCGTACAGGCGCTGCTACACCGAGTTGCTCAAATCATCGATTACGTCGCTTCTGTAGTCGGTTGACGCCCTGCCAGGTGCCGGAGAGTGACCATTTATTGACCGGATTGCTTCGTTTTCCGGGTTCATGTAGGGCGAGTTGTGGCCGTGTGCAGCCAACAGGGCTGAACAGGCGGGTTGCGGGGTAAGACGCAGGGATTGGTCGCGTGGCGTACTGGACGACCTGCTCCGGTCGACCGGTCGGGCCGGTGGTGCAATGACGGCATGGGGCCGGGGCTTGGCGGGACGGAGGGAGTCGGGCGCGCCCTTCTGGCTGCCCTCACGGACGAGGTGGACCGGCGTCAGGCGGCCGGGCGGCTCTCCCCGTTGCGAGCCGCGCAGCTCTCCCCGTTGCGAGCCGCGCAGCTCCCGCACACCGCCGTCGCCGAAACCTCCAGACAGCGCAGCAGGCCGCACGGCAGGCCGTCCGTGCCGGTGCATGTGTTCATCGCGGAGCTGCTCTCCGGCACGGCGAGGCCGCACCCCGTCAACCCGTCCCTGCCTCCGCTCGACCCCGCGCTGCCCGAACCCCGGCGCGGTCCGGAGAAGGTGCGGCGGCGCAAGGCGGCGGAGCGCGCCCGGGCGCGGGAGAAGGCGTGGGCGAAGGAGCAGGAGCGGGCGGCGCTGCGGGAGCGGGAACAGGCGCGGGCGCGGGAGGAGTCGTACCAGCGGCTGCCGGCCCGGGCCGCCGAGGACGGACGGCGCCGGGAGCGGGCCGGGCAGCGGGCGCCCGAGCTGGTGGCGCGTGCGGGGCTGGATCCGGAGGCGAACACGGTCGAGATCGGCAGGCGGGTGCTGATGCGTGAGCGGGAGGTGACGCCGGAGCAGCTGCGGCGGGCGGTCCGGGTCTTCGAGGAGACGTACGAAGCGCGCGTCCGCGCCTTCAGTGACTCGGGCGGGCTGATGCCCTGGCCGAATCCGCGGACCCTGATCCCGGTGCTCTTCGGGCCACGCCCGGGCGACGAGTAGAGGCGGGATCGTCCGCCTGGCGGGAGCGACGAAGGCGGGGCGCCCCCGGAGTAGGGGCGCCCCGCCTTGTCGCCGGGCTCGGGCCGGTCAGGTCGTGGAGCGGCGGCGGCGGGAGCCCGGGCGGCGTTCGCTCGGGCGGGTCACCGGGTCGCCGGCCTCCAGGGCGGCCAGGCGGCGCCGGGCGCCGAAGTCGGCCAGCGCCTCCGCCAGCTTGTGGACGGACGGCTCGGGGGCCATCACGTCCACCCGCAGGCCGTGCTCCTCGGCCGTCTTCGCGGTGGCCGGGCCGATGCAGGCGATCACCGTCACGTTGTGCGGCTTGCCCGCGATGCCGACCAGGTTGCGGACCGTGGAGGAGGAGGTGAACAGGACCGCGTCGAAGCCGCCGCCCTTGATCGCCTCGCGGGTCTCCGCCGGGGGCGGCGAGGCGCGGACCGTGCGGTAGGCGGTGACGTCGTCGACCTCCCAGCCCAGCTCGATCAGGCCGGCCACCAGCGTCTCGGTGGCGATGTCGGCGCGGGGCAGGAAGACACGGTCGATCGGGTCGAACACCGGGTCGTAGGGCGGCCAGTCCTCCAGGAGGCCCGCGGCCGACTGCTCGCCGCTCGGCACCAGGTCCGGCTTGACGCCGAAGGCGACCAGCGCGGCCGCCGTCTGCTCGCCGACCGCGGCCACCTTGATGCCGGCGAAGGCGCGGGCGTCGAGGCCGTACTCCTCGAACTTCTCCCGGACCGCCTTGACCGCGTTGACCGAGGTGAAGGCGATCCACTCGTAGCGGCCCGTCACCAGGCCCTTGACCGCTCGCTCCATCTGCTGGGGCGTGCGCGGCGGCTCGACCGCGATGGTCGGGACCTCGTGCGGCACGGCACCGTAGGACCGCAGCTGGTCGGAGAGCGACGCCGCCTGCTCCTTGGTGCGCGGCACGAGCACCTTCCAGCCGAACAGCGGCTTGGACTCGAACCACGCCAGCTGGTCGCGCTGGGCGGCGGCAGAGCGCTCACCGACCACGGCTATCACGGGCCGCCCGCCCTCCGGCGACGGCAGCACCTTCGCCTGCTTCAGGGTCTGCGCGATCGTGCCGAGGGTGGCGGTCCAGGTGCGCTGCCGGGTCGTGGTGCCCGCCACGGTGACCGTCATGGGTGTGTCGGGCTTGCGACCGGCGGACACCAGTTCGCCCGCGGTGGCGGCCACGGTGTCCAGCGTGGCCGAGACGACCACCGTGCCGTCCGAGGCGCCGATCTCCGTCCAGCAGCGGTCCGAGGCCGTGCGCGCGTCCACGAACCGGACGTCCGTGCCGTGCGCGTCGCGCAGCGGCACACCGGCGTACGCGGGCACACCGACGGCGGCCGCGATGCCGGGGACCACCTCGAAGGGCACCCCGGCGGCGGCGCACGCCAGCATCTCCTCGGCGGCGGCGGAGTCCAGGCCGACATCGCCGGACACCGCACGCACGACCCGCCTGCCGCCCCGCGCGGCCTCCATGACAAGATGTGCGGCATCCCGCACAGCGGGGTCGCCGGCGGTTGTTGACGCGCCGTCAACAACCGTCAGCTGAGGCGTGCCTGTGCCCGTGGCGGAAGCAGCGGAGGAGTCCGCCGCGTCCGTCTGCACCTCGGCGACGCCCTGCCTGGCATGCCGGCGCACGACGTCGAGCACCTCGTGCTCGGCGACGAGGACGTCCGCGTTCGCCAGCGCCTCCACGGCGCGCAGGGTCAGCAGTCCCGGATCCCCGGGTCCGGCACCGAGGAAGGTGACGTGCCCTTGTTCCGGAGGGGCGGGAAGGGTGGTGGGGCTCAATGTGCTCGCTCCCCCATCAGACCGGCCGCGCCCTGCGCGAGCATCTCGGTGGCGAGTTCGCGACCGAGTGCCGTCGCCGCCTCGTGCGTATCGGGCACGGGACCGGTGGTGGACAGCTGCACCAGCGTGGCACCGTCGGTCGTGCCGACGACACCCCGCAGGCGCATTTCCTTGACAATCTGCCCGTCGGCCAGGAGGTCGGCCAAGGCCCCCACGGGGGCGCTGCAACCGGCCTCCAGGGCGGCGAGCAGTGACCGCTCGGCCGTCACGGCGGCCCGGGTGAACGGGTCGTCGAGCTCGGCGAGCGCGGCGATCAGGCCCGCGTCGTCCGCGGCGCACTCGACCGCCAGTGCCCCCTGGCCGGGAGCGGGCAGTACGGCGTCGACCGAGAGGAAGTCGGTCACCTCGTCGCCGCGACCGATCCGGTTCAGGCCGGCGGCGGCCAGGACGACGGCGTCCAGCTCCCCCTTGTGCACGTATCCGATCCGGGTGTCGACGTTCCCGCGGATCGGCACGGTCTCGAACTCCAGACCGTGGGCGCGGGCGTACGCGTTGAGCTGGGCCATGCGGCGCGGCGAACCGGTGCCGATGCGGGCCCCGCGCGGCAGGTCGGTCAGCTTCAGCGCGTCCCGGGCGACCATCACGTCCCGCGGGTCCTCGCGCGCCGGGATGGCGGCGAGCGCCAGCTCCTCGGGCTGTGCGGTCGGCAGGTCCTTCAGCGAGTGCACGGCGAAGTCGACCTCGCCGCGCATCAGCGCCTCCCGCAGCGCGGCGACGAACACGCCGGTGCCGCCTATCTGCGCCAGGTGCTCGCGGGAGACGTCGCCGTACGTGGTGATCTCCACCAGTTCCACGGGCCGTCCGGTGACCTGGCTGACCGCCTTCGCCACCTGCCCGGACTGGGCCATGGCGAGCTTGCTGCGCCGCGTCCCCAGCCGTAGTGCCTTGTCACTCATGCCGGCCCTCGGTCCTTCTCGGTGGTGCTGTCCCCGGCCCGCGAGACGGACGCGACCGTCTCCGGGTCGAGGTCGAACAGGGTCCGCAGCGCGTCCGCGTATCCGGCGCCGCCGGGCTCCGCGGCCAGCTGCTTGACCCGTACGGTCGGCGCGTGGAGCAGCTTGTCGACCACGCGCCGCACGGTCTGGGTGATCTCCGCGCGGTGCTTGTCGTCGAGGCCGGGCAGCCGCCCCTCCAGGCGGGCGATCTCGCCCGCCACCACGTCGGCGGCCATGGCGCGCAGCGCGACCACGGTCGGCGTGATGTGCGCGGCCCGCTGCGCCGCACCGAACGCGGCGACCTCGTCGGAGACGATACGCCGGACCTGGTCCACATCGGCAGCCATCGGAGCGTCCGCGGACGCCTCGGCGAGCGACTCGATGTCCACAAGCCGCACCCTGGCGAGGCGGTGCACGGCGGCGTCGATGTCCCGCGGCATGGCAAGGTCCAGCAGGAACAGCACCGGCTCCGGGCGCGGCGGCTCGGCCACCGGCGCGGGGCGGCGCCGCTCGGGGATGCGGCCCGCCTTCGCCGCGGTCGCGGCCAGCGCGCCGATCAGCTCGGCGTCGGCCTCCGGGCCGCTCCGGCGGGTGTCCTGCGCGGCGGCGCCTCCGGCGACCCAGGCGGCGTGCTGCTCCAGGGTGGCGGCGTCCATGCCGGCCACGGCCGCCTCGCCCGCCACGGAGAAGCCGGGCTGCACGGCGGACAGGTCCAGCGGGCAGTTCTCCTCGGTGCCGACGGAGGTCGGCGGCAGCGGGGCCTGCACGGTGGGGGCGGACGCGGGTGCGGCGGGCGCCGCGGTGTCCTCGCCCGCGCCCGCGCCCGCGCCCTCGTACTCGTCCTCGCCGAGGCCGGCCGGCTGCTCGCCGGTGCGGCCGGCGACGCCCGCGGCGACCTCGTCGGCGGTCAGCACCAGGCCGGTGGCGCCGGTGCAGGAGACGACGACGTCGGCACGTGTCAGCTCGAACGGCACCGAGTCCATCGGGACCGCACGGGCCAGGACGTCCGTGCCGTCGCCCTCGGTGAGGATCTCCGCCAGGCGCTCGGCGCGGTCCTGGGTGCGGTTGGCGATCACGATCTCCGCGACGCCCGCCCGCGCCAGGGTGGCCGCGGCCAGCGAGGACATCGAACCGGCGCCGACGACCAGGGCCTTCTTGCCTCGCGCCCAGCCGTCCACCGGGGCGCCCGCGGCCAGCTGCTCCAGGCCGAAGGTGACCAGGGACTGCCCGGCGCGGTCGATGGCGGTCTCCGAGTGGGCGCGCTTGCCGACCCTCAGCGCCTGCTGGAACAGGTCGTTCAGCAGGCGCCCGGCGGTGTGCAGCTCCTGCGCGCGGGCCAGGGAGTCCTTGATCTGGCCGAGGATCTGGCCCTCGCCGACCACCATCGAGTCCAGGCCGCAGGCCACCGAGAACAGGTGGTGCACGGCCCGGTCCTCGTAGTGCACATAGAGGTAAGGAGTGAGCTCCTCCAGGCCGACCCCGCTGTGCTGGGCGAGCAGCGTGGACAGCTCGGCGACACCGGCGTGGAACTTGTCCACGTCGGCGTAGAGCTCGATGCGGTTGCAGGTGGCCAGCACGGCGGCCTCGGCGGCCGGTTCGGCGGCGACGGTGTCCTGCAGCAGCTTGATCTGGGCGTCCCCGCTCAGCGAGGCCCGCTCCAGCACGCTGACCGGGGCGCTGCGGTGGCTCAGTCCGACGACGAGGAGACTCATGCCGGCATCACGGCGGGTACGTCCCCGTCGGGCCCCTGGTCGGTGGCGGAGGTCCGCTCGGCGCCGTCGGTGGCGTTGGTGGCGGCGGGGGCCGGCACGCCGGCGGCCGTCCTGGCGGCGGCCTCCTCGCCGGCCTTGCGCTGCTCGTGGAAGGCGAGGATCTGCAGCTCGATGGAGAGGTCGACCTTGCGCACGTCGACGCCGTCCGGGACGGACAGCACGGTCGGCGCGAAGTTGAGGATGGAGGTGACCCCGGCGGCCACCAGCCGGTCGCAGACCTCCTGGGCGGCGCCCGCGGGGGTCGCGATCACGCCGATGTGGACGCCGTTCTCCCGGATGATCGACTCCAGCTCGTCGGAGTGCTGCACGGGGATCCCGGCGACCGGCTTCCCGGCCATGGAGGGGTCGGCGTCGATCAGTGCGGCGACCCGGAAACCGCGGGAGGCGAAGCCGCCGTAGTTGGCGAGGGCGGCGCCGAGGTTACCGATTCCTACGATCACAACCGGCCAGTCCTGGGTCAGGCCGAGTTCGCGGGAGATCTGGTACACGAGATACTCGACGTCGTACCCGACGCCCCTGGTGCCGTAGGAACCCAGGTAGGAGAAGTCCTTGCGCAGCTTCGCGGAGTTGACCCCCGCGGCCGCCGCCAGCTCCTCCGAGGAGACCGTGGGCACGGAACGCTCCGAGAGCGCGGTCAGGGCGCGGAGGTACAGCGGAAGCCTGGCGACGGTGGCCTCGGGAATCCCTCGGCTACGGGTCGCCGGTCGGTGAGTTCGGCCAGTTGCCACGGTGCTCCTGCGGGTAGAGCGGGGCTTCAGGCGGTCATACGTCCCCGGACCGCCCCGTCGACAGCAGGCTATGTCTTTGTGAACGCGTGCACAAAGATGGTGTCCGATTTGCCCGGCCAACGTGACCCGAGTCACGCGGGCCTGCCGCCTCGGCGGGGAACCGGCGCGGCGCGCACACCGTTCCTTTTCTTCTGGGGGCAAAACAGCACACTCTCCTCTGTGAATCCCGCCCCCGAGACCAAGCCGCCATCGATCCTAAGCGACAATCCGGCCACTTTGTACTGGCCGGTCAGTCGTCGCAGGTCGGCCGATGCGAGCCGGCTCAGCCGGTGAGGGCCTTGCGGAGGCGGTCCTCGTTCACGCGCCAGAACGTGTGCTGGCGGCCGTCGACGAGCACCACGGGGATCTGCTCCCAGTACTGCGCGTGCAGATCCGGGTCCTGGGTGATGTCCTTCTGCTCCCAGCGCACGCCGAGGTCGCCGCACACCTTCTCGATCACGGCCTGCGCGTCGTCGCAGAGATGACATCCCGGTTTGCGGATGAGGGTCACGAGGTGGTCCCGCTGAGTCCTGGACCGGAAGAAGGGGCTCATGCCGGCCATTGTCGCGCGCCCGCCTTAACGACCCGGACGCGTAGAGTTCACGACGTTCAAACCTCTCGACTCGGGAAACACCGAACAGACTGGCTATGCTCACGGACATGGCCGCTCTCGGATGGCTCACTCCCCGTAGGCGCTCCGCCACGGCGCGGAGCGTGTTGGCAGGCGAGGCCTCGGCGGAGGCAGCACGCAAGTCCACCACCGACGTACTCGACCGCGAAGGTGCCGGACGCGAACCGGAGTTCCCGGTCCACGGCGACGAGCGGGCCGCGGCCTTCTTCGACCTGGACAACACGGTGATGCAGGGCGCGGCCCTGTTCCACTTCGGGCGCGGGCTGTACAAGCGCAAGTTCTTCGACACCCGTGAGCTGCTGCGGTTCGCCTGGCAGCAGACCTGGTTCCGGCTGGCCGGGGTCGAGGACCCCGAGCACATGCAGGAGGCGCGCGACTCCGCGCTGTCCATCGTCCAGGGGCACAAGGTCGCCGAACTGCAGGCCATCGGCGAGGAGATCTACGACGAGTACATGGCCGGGCGCATCTGGCCCGGCACCCGCGCCCTCGCCCAGGCCCACCTCGACGCCGGCCAGAAGGTGTGGCTGGTCACCGCCGCGCCGGTGGAGATCGCCCAGGTCATCGCGCGGCGCCTGGGCCTGACCGGGGCGCTCGGTACGGTTGCCGAGTCCATCGACGGCGTCTACACCGGCAAGCTCGTCGGCGAGCCCCTGCACGGCCCGGCCAAGGCCGAGGCGGTGCGCGCCCTGGCGGCCGCCGAGGGCCTGGACCTCGCGCGCTGCGCCGCCTACAGCGACTCCCACAACGACATCCCGATGCTGTCCCTGGTCGGCCACCCCTACGCGATCAACCCCGACAGCAAGCTCCGCAAACACGCCCGCGCCATGGACTGGCGCCTGCGCGACTACCGCACCGGCCGCAAGGCAGCGAAGGTCGGCATCCCCGCCGCCGCGGGCGTCGGCGCGGTCGCCGGCGGCACGGCCGCGGTCATCGCGGTGCACCGCCGCCGCCGCTGAACGGCGGGCTCCGCCGTCGCTGGGTGGCGGGCCGCGTTCTGCGCATCGCTGTCGTGGAGCGGCAGCCCTCGATCTGTGCGCCGCCACCGGTGGGCAGCTGGCATCGATCTGTGCGCCGCTGCCGCTGGGCAGGCGGCGTTGAGCAGTGCACCCCCGTTCTGTTCGGGCCCCCGGCGGCCAGGGCTGCGGGGGCGGGTCCGCGTCGGCTTCGCGCCGACTCCGCGTCGGCAAATGCGGGGTGCGGGCGGGCGTAGCGTAGGCGGTATGACGACGTACGGATCCTTTCCCGGCACGCGGCCGCGGCGGCTGCGGACCACCCCCGCGATGCGTCGGATGGTCGCCGAGACCCGGCTGCACCCCGCCGACCTCATCCTGCCCGCCTTCGTCCGTGAGGGCGTGAGCGAACCGGTGCCGATCGCCTCCATGCCCGGGGTGGTGCAGCACACGCGGGACAGCCTGAAGAAGGCCGCGGCCGAGGCCGTGGCGGCCGGGGTCTCCGGGATCATGCTGTTCGGGGTGCCCGAGGAGTCGAAGAAGGACGCCGTCGGCACGCCGGGCACCGACCCGGACGGCATCCTGCAGGTGGCCCTGCGGGACGTGCGCGCCGAGGTCGGCGACGACCTGCTCGTGATGTCCGACCTGTGCCTGGACGAGACGACCGACCACGGCCACTGCGGCGTCCTCGACGAGCAGGGCCGCGTCGACAACGACGCCACCCTCGAGCGGTACGCCGAGATGGCCCGGGTGCAGGCCGAGGCGGGCGCCCATGTGGTCGGGCCCAGCGGCATGATGGACGGCCAGATCGGCGTCATCCGCGAGGCCCTCGACCGGGCCGGCCACCAGGACGTGGCGATCCTCGCCTACACCGCCAAGTACGCCTCCGCCTTCTACGGCCCCTTCCGGGAGGCCGTCGCCTCCTCGCTCAAGGGCGACCGCAAGACCTACCAGCAGGACCCGGCCAACACCCGCGAGTCCCTGCGCGAGCTGGCGCTGGACCTCGAGGAGGGCGCCGACATGGTGATGGTCAAGCCGGCCGGCCCCTACCTCGACATCCTGGCCCGCGTCGCGGACGCGGTGGACGTGCCGGTCGCCGCGTACCAGATCTCCGGCGAGTACGCGATGATCGAGGCCGCCGCGGAGAAGGGCTGGATCGAGCGCGACCGGGCGATCATGGAGGCCCTCACCGGCATCAAGCGCGCCGGCGCCCGGAACATCCTCACCTACTGGGCGACGGAGGTCGCGCAGAAGCTGCGCGACTGACCGCCGGGGGTACGGGCGTCCGCATCGCGGAAATGAGTGCTTGTAGGGCGCAGGTATTCCTTAGGGTGCGGGGACTCACGTCGCCGCAGCCCCGGGAGCCTCGCCATGACCGTCACCGAGCCCGCGTCCGTCCCCCTCCTCGCCGCACGAGCCCGGAACACCGGCGGTTCGCCCGTGCGGGACATCCTGGCGGTGACCGCACGCCCCGAGGTGATCAACTTCGCGGGCGGGCTGCCCGCGCCCGAGCTGTTCGACACCGACGGGATCGCGGCGGCGTACCGGGCCGTGCTCGACGAGAGACCCGCGCAGGCGCTGCAGTACTCGACCACTGAGGGCGAGCCCGCGCTGCGGGCCGCCCTCGCCGCACGCACCGGGGCCCGCGGCCTGCCCACCACCGCCGACGACCTCCTCGTCACCACCGGCTCCCAGCAGGCCCTGTCCCTGCTCGCCACCGCACTGCTCGAACCCGGCGACACCGTGCTCGTCGAGAGCCCCTGCTACCTCGCCGCACTCCAGTCCTTCCGGCTCGCCGGGGCCCGTGTGCTGACCGTCCCCGGGGACGAGCACGGCCTCGGCCCCGAGGCACTGGACGCCCTCGTGGCCCGCGAGCAGCCCAAGCTGCTCTACCTGGTGCCGACCTTCCAGAACCCCACCGGCCGCACCCTGCCCCTGGACCGCCGGGCCGCCATCGCCGAGGTGGCCGCGCGGCGCGGACTGTGGATCGTCGAGGACGACCCCTACGGCGAGCTGCGCTACGAGGGCGAGCGCGTGCCCTGGATCGCCTCGCTGCCCGGCGCCGAGGACCGCAGCGTGCTGCTCGGCAGCTTCTCCAAGGTCATGGCGCCCGGCCTGCGCCTGGGCTGGCTGCGCGCCCCCGCCGTGCTGCGCCGCGCCTGCACGGTCGTCAAGCAGGCCGCCGATCTGCACACCCCCACCGTCAACCAGCTCGCCGCCGCCCGCTACCTCGCCGACCACGACCTGGACGCCCACGTCCGCCGCGTCGCCGGCGTGTACGGCGCCCGCCGGGACGCCATGCTCGCCGGGCTGCCCGCCGCCCTGCCCGAGGGCTCGGTGTGGACCCGGCCCGAGGGCGGCATGTTCCTGTGGGTGCGGCTGCCCGCCCCGTACGACACCACCGCGCTGCTTCCGCAGGTGGTCCGCCACGACGTCGCCTACGTCCCCGGCGCACCCTTCTACGCCGCCGACCCCGACCGCTCCACCCTGCGGCTCTGCTTCGTCACCCAGACCCCGGACGAGATCGCGGAGGGGCTGCGCAGGCTCCGGGCCGGTCTCACGACGTAGATCATCCATCATCCGGACGACGCGGTCCCGGGCGGGCGGACCGTGGCCTCGAAGCACTCGCGGGGTACCTTCGCAGCCGGCCGGAAGCAGGCGCGGACGAGCGTGCCCGGGGTCGTCGCCGTCATCGGTGTGTAGAGGTAGTTCCGTGCGTCGAGGGCGTCCACCACCTCGGTGGAGTGCGTGGGGCCCGCCCCGGTGACCTCCAGACGGTCGCCCACCTCGGTGGACCACATCCGGGCCCAGCTCGCCCCGCAGCGCGGACTGTGCCGCAGCTCCAGACGGGCACCGGTGGCGGTGCGGTGGGTGGCGAGGGTGTGGGTCGTCGAGCCGCACAGCATGTTCATCGGGTCCCGCGCCTCACAGGCGGCGGCACGGCAGCGGGGGTTGGGCGGTGCGGTGGTGGTGGCCGCAGCCGGGCTCGAGGTGCCGGACGCCTTGGGTGCGGGGGACCCGGACAGCAGCAGCAGTACCGCCGCGACCGTGCCCGCGAGGACGACGGCCAGCATGACCGCGCCCACCGCCACGACATGCCATGGACCGAGCTCGGTTCCCTGGGCGGACTCCGAACCTGCGGTCGGTGGGTCTGACGTCGGCGGCCCGGGTGCGGCCTCCGGTGACGCGACCGACGCCGGCCCCTCGACCGCCGGCTCAGGCGGTGACTGCAGTGTCGGCTCCGGTGCCGGCTCTGGTGCGGGCGGGGCCGCGCGGCCGCTGGTCTCCGACTCTGCCAGCTCCCACAGCGCCAGACAGTGGCCCTCCGGCTCGCCCGCCAGCCGGCACAGCTGACGCACCGCCTCGCGCGGCGGCAGGGTCTCGCCCTTGAGATAGCGGCCCCAGGAGGACCGGCTGAACGGGGTGCGCTCCTCCAGGCCGCTCAGGCTCAGGCCGGTACGCTGCTTCAACTCCTGCAGCACGGCGGTCAGTTCGGCGCGCTCCGGGGAAGCCGTCATCTGCGCAACGCCCCCCAGGTGTGCGGACCGACGATGCCGTCCACCACCAGGTCGTACTTCTTCTGCAGCCGTTTGACGGCCCGTTCGGTCAGCGGTCCGTAGATGCCGTCGATGTCACCCGGTGAGAAGCCCGCCCTGCGCAGCAGGCACTGCGCCTCGGCGACCTTCGGCCCGGAGTGGCCCCGCCACAGCAGCGCCTCCCGGGTCCGGCTGTGCCCCGCGTACCAGCGGCCGTCGGCCCGCTCGATACGGCAGGTGTACTTGGGTGCGGGACCCTGCGGGTTCTGCGCGGCGGCCGGGACGGAGGCGGAGGCGGAGGTCCGGGCGGTGGCACCCTGGTCGCCGGTGAGCCGGGTGACCAGCACGGCCGCGGAGGCGCCCGCCAGCACCAGCGCCACCACGGCGGCGACCAGCGCGACCTGGAGGGAACGGCCGCGCGGGCGGGCCGGTTCCACCGCCGTCAGCTCCGTCATCACCGGGTCCTGCGCCCGGTCGGCGCGGCTGGGCTCCATCGGACCGGGCTCCATCGGACCGGACTGCGCCGGACCGGGCTGTGCCGGACCGGGCTGTGCCGGACCGGACTCCGCCGGACCGGACTGCGCCGGACCGAGCTTCACCAGGCCGGGCTCCGGCTCCGGGGCCGTGATCACCGTCTGCGCGGGCGCCTCGGCGGTGGTCGTCCCGCCGCTCGCTCTGCTCCCCGTCCACGCCGCCGCCGCGACCTCGCGCAGGGCCAGCAGCCGGGTCGGATCCTCGCCGGTGACCGAGGCGATCGCCTCGACCGCCTCCCTCGGCGGCAGCGAGCGGCCCCCCAGATACCGCTCCCACGACGACGTGCTGTACCCCGTTTTCGCAGCGAGCTGACGCATGCTCAGTCCGCTGTGGTCCTTCAGCCGGCGTAAGCGCACCACCAGATGCCGCACACGCGGGTCGAGTTCGGCGGGCAGCCCTTTCCAACGCGACATGTTCCCCCCACTCGCGTTCGGTATCTCCCCGATCGGTTTCTGCAACAGCATCCACGACCGGCCCGGGCGGACGGTTCTCACACCCGCACCGAATCAGCCACAACTTCGTCCCGGCCGTCCCGTCACACCGTCCCGGAACAGTGCATCACCGCAGGTCAGCGGGTGGGTCGTCCCGCCTCGACGTCACTTCTGCGGCAATCGTGGCGACCGGCGCGCCGGGCGCGGCAGTCTCGGTGCCGAGCCGGCCGCTCCGGCCGGATCAGCCCGTTCGAAGGGGGAAAACCATGCGTGCCATGACCAAGGCTCTCGTCAGCGTGAGCGCCGCCGCCGCGATCGCAGCCGGAGGCCTGGTGACCACCGCCACCACCGCGGCCGCCGCCCCGGCCGAGCAGACCACCGTCAGCGCCGCCCAGCTCCAGCAGGCGCCGCTCGCCGTGAACAACCTGGGCCTGAGCACCACCGAGGGCCGCTGGGTGCAGTGCTGGCTGCAGGACTACTGGGGCTACAAGGGCGCCCTGGACGGCAAGCTCGGCACCAACAGCTGGAAGGCGATGCAGCGCAACCTGAAGAAGTACTGGGGCTACAAGGACAAGATCGACGGGATCGTCGGCCCCAACACCATCAAGGCCCTGCAGCGGTCCCTGAAGAAGCACCAGGGCTACACCGGCAAGATCGACGGCATCGCCGGGCCGAAGACCAAGGCGGCGTTCAAGCGGTTCGCGGCGGACTCCAAGCCGTACTGCTGAACCCGTACGGCTGAACCCGTACGGCTGAACCCGTACGGCTGAACCCGTAGGGCTGAGCCGCCCCAGCGGCCGGCAACGAACGGCGGCCCGTCCTCGCCTCGGGGGAGAGGACGGGCCGCACCCGTATGTCCGCAGGTCGCGCGCCCGGCGGCCGGCGGGCCGTCCGGCGGTCAGAGGCGCTCGGGCGTGCGGATGCCCAGCAGCGCCATGCCCTGGTGCAGCGTCGCCGCGGTCACGTCGCACAGGAACAGACGGTTGGCCACCTGCTCCGGCGTTTCCGCCTTCAACACCGGGCACTTGTCGTAGAACGCGGTGTACAGCGACGCCAGCTGGTACAGGTACGCCGCCAGCTTGTGCGGGGCGTACTCGCGCGCGGCCTCCGTCACCGTCTCCGCGAACGCGTCCAGATGCAGACCCAGGGCGCGCTCCGCCTCGTGCAGCGGCAGCTCCGGGTGCGCGGCCGGACGCACATCCTCCGGCGCCTTGCGCAGGATCGACCGGATCCGGGCGTAGGCGTACTGCAGATACACCGAGGTGTCGCCGTTCAGCGAGACCATCTGGTCCAGGTCGAACTTGTAGTCCCGGTTCGCCGACGTCGACAGGTCCGCGTACTTCACGGCGCCGATGCCCACCTGCTTGCCGCGCTCGGCGATCTCCTCCTCCGACAGGTCCTGCGCCTTCTCCCGCACGACCGCCGAGGCACGCTCGATCGCCTCGTCCAGCAGATCCACCAGCCGGACCGTCTCGCCCTCACGGGTCTTGAACGGCTTGCCGTCCTTGCCGAGGACCGTGCCGAACGCCAGCTGGTACGCCTTGACGTCGTCGTTCAGCCAGCCCGCCCGGCGGGCCGTCTCGAACACCATCTTGAAGTGCAGCGACTGGCGGGCGTCCACCACGTAGATCAGGCTGTTCGCCTTCAGGTTGAACACCCGGTCCCGGATCGCCGACAGGTCCGTCGCCGCGTAGCCGAAGCCGCCGTCCGACTTCTGCACGATCAGCGGCACCGGCTTGCCGTCCGGGCCCTTGATGTCGTCGAAGAAGACGCACAGCGCGCCCTCCGAGCGCACCGCGACACCCGACTCCTCCAGCAGCCGGCAGGTCTCCGCCAGCATGTCGTTGTAGCCGGACTCGCCGACGATGTCCTCGTCGCGGATCTCCATGTCCAGCTTCTCGAACACGGAGAAGAAGTAGATCTTCGACTCGTCGACGAACTTCTGCCACATCTCCAGGGTGTGCGGGTCGCCCGCCTGGAGGTCCACCACCCGGCGCCGGGCCCGCGTCCTGAAGTCCTCGTCGGAGTCGAACAGCTTGCGCGCGGCCTTGTAGAGGCGGTCCAGGTTCGACATCGCCTCCTCGCCGGTGACCTCGGCCTCCTTGTGGTCCAGTTCGTGCGGGTGCTCGTCCAGGTACTGGATGAGCATGCCGAACTGGGTGCCCCAGTCGCCGATGTGGTGGCGGCGGATCACGTTCTCGCCGGTGAACTCCAGCAGCTTCACCACCGCGTCACCGATCACCGCCGAACGCAGATGCCCGACGTGCATCTCCTTCGCCACGTTCGGCTGCGCGTAGTCGATCACCGTGGTGCCCGGCCGCTCCGCGTACGGCACGCCGAGACGGCCCGTCTCGTCCGCGTACCGCGCGGCCAGGTTCCGGATGATCGCCTCGTCCGCGATCGTGATGTTCAGGAAGCCCGGCCCGGACACCTCGATGTCCTTGATCACATCGCCGGTGGTCACCCGCGCCACGACCTCGGCCGCCAGCTCCCGCGGATTGGCCTTCGCCCTCTTCGCCAGCGCCAGGATGCCGTTGGCCTGGAAGTCCGCCCGGTCGCTTCGTCGCAGCAGCGGGTCCGCGGCCGCCTCCGGCCGCACGGCCGAGATCGCGGACGCGAGCTGCTGCTGGACGGTGTCGCTCAGGGACGTGACCGAGGCCATAAGTAGGGGTGCCGTTCTCCTCGTGGGGATGGATAGACCCCGCCAGTATCCCACGCGGGGTAAAGCCGTTTTCCCGGGCGCGTGCCGGTCTGGGAGAATGGCCGGGTCGGTACTCGTCAGTACCTTCCATCAGCACCAGATCCCGCTTCAGGAACTTCAGAAAAAGAGGACGTGCCGATCGTGGCTCAGAGCACCGAGACCACCGACTGGGTCTCCCGTTTCGCGGATGAGGTCATCGAGGAGTCGGAGCGCCGGGCCCCGGGCAAACCTGTCGTCGTCGCGTCCGGTCTCTCCCCCTCCGGCCCGATCCACCTCGGCAACCTGCGCGAGGTCATGACCCCGCACCTGGTCGCCGACGAGATCCGCCGCCGCGGGTACCAGGTCCGGCACCTGATCTCCTGGGACGACTACGACCGCTACCGGAAGGTGCCGGCCGGCGTCACCGGGATCGACGAGACCTGGGCCGAGCACATCGGCAAGCCCCTCACCTCCGTCCCCGCCCCCAAGGGCTCCCCCTACCCGAACTGGGCGGAGCACTTCAAGGCCGCGATGATCGAATCGCTGGGCGAGCTGGGCGTGGAGTTCGACGGGATCAGCCAGACCAAGCAGTACACCTCCGGCGCCTACCGCGAGCAGATCCTGCACGCCATGCGGCACCGCAACGAGATCGACGCGATCCTCGACCAGTACCGCACCAGGAAGGCCCCCGCGAAGAAGTCCCAGAAGCCCGTCGACGAGGCCGAGCTCGAGGCCGCCGAGGGCTCCGGCGCCGCCACCGAGGACGACGGCAGCTCCGGCTCCGCCGGCTACTTCCCGTACAAGCCGTACTGCGGCAACTGCGAGAAGGACTTCACCACCGTCACCTCCTACGACGACGACTCCACCGAGCTGACCTACGCCTGCACCGCCTGCGGCTTCTCCGAGACCGTCCGGCTCAACGAGTTCAACCGCGGCAAGCTGGTCTGGAAGGTCGACTGGCCCATGCGCTGGGCCTATGAAGGCGTGATCTTCGAGCCCAGCGGCGTCGACCATTCCTCGCCCGGCTCGTCCTACCAGGTCGGCGGGCAGATCGTCGGCATCTTCGGCGGCAAGCAGCCCATCGGCCCCATGTACGCCTTCGTCGGCATCAGCGGCATGGCCAAGATGTCCTCCTCACGCGGCGGAGTCCCCACCCCCGCCGACGCGCTGAAGATCATGGAGCCCCAGCTGCTGCGCTGGCTCTACGCCCGCCGCAAGCCCAACCAGTCCTTCAAGGTCGCCTTCGACCAGGAGATCCAGCGCCTCTACGACGAGTGGGACCGCCTCGAGGCCAAGGTCGCCGACGGCACCGCCCTGCCCGCCGACCGCGCCGCACACTCCCGCGCGGTGCGCACCGCCAGCGGCGAGCTGCCGGGCACGCCCCGCCCGCTGCCCTACCGCACCCTCGCCTCCGTCGCCGACATCACCGCCGGCCACGAGGACCAGGCCCTGCGCATCCTCAGCGAGCTCGACCCGTCCCGCCCGCTCACCAGCCTCGACGAGGTCCGCCCCCGCTACGACAAGGCCGAGGCGTGGATCAACACCCACGTCCCCGCCGACCAGCGCACCATCGTCCGCGAGGAACCCGACGCCGAACTGCTGAAGTCCCTCGACGAGCGCAGCCGCGAATCCATCCGGCTCCTCCTCGACGGCCTCGCCGAGCACTGGTCCCTCGACGGGCTCACCCACCTCGTCTACGGCGTCCCCAAGGTCCAGGCCGGCTACTCCGCCGACGCCACGCCCAAGGAGCTCCCGCCGGAGATCAAGACCGCCCAGCGGTCCTTCTTCGCCCTGCTCTACAAGCTCCTCGTCGGCCGCGACACCGGCCCCCGCCTGCCCACCCTGCTGCTCGCGGTGGGCCAGGAGAAGGTGCGGTACCTGCTCGGCGAGTGAGCCGGGAGCAGGCCACCACGGCACCGCACACGGACACACCAGGAGGGGGCGCCCGGAATCCACCGGGCGCCCCCTCCTCGTACTCCTGGTACTCCTGGTACTCCTGCTCGTACTCCCGCCGCCGGGCGACGCGCGCGCTCCCGCAGCCGCCCGGGCGC
This sequence comes from Streptomyces thermospinosisporus, assembly GCF_039526425.1. Classification (NCBI taxonomy): domain Bacteria; kingdom Bacillati; phylum Actinomycetota; class Actinomycetes; order Kitasatosporales; family Streptomycetaceae; genus Streptomyces; species Streptomyces thermospinosisporus. The sequence goes on along the minus strand of NZ_BAAAIZ010000003.1, from coordinate 37,632 downwards.
AGCCGGTCGGGGGTCCGCCGCGCGTCAGGCGATGTGCTCCTCCGTCAGCTCGGCGTTCAGCCGGTTCGAGAAGCGGTCCATCATGCGCTTGGCCTCCGGCCCGTCCAGCGTCACGCCGTAGACCGCCTCGACGTCCGCGGCGAAACCACGCGGCGTCGGCGTCCCGTTGCCGCCCTTCACCGACTCACGGAAGAGCCGGTAGAAGTCCTCCTCCGTCGGCCCGGCAGGCTCCGGCGCACCCCCGCCCTCGCCCAGCTCGCGGGTACGCCCGGGCGACACCGGGATGGGAAAACTGCCGGTCTCCTCCGGACCCGGATCCGGTGCCGGCGGCTCCTCCTGCTCCAGATACTCGTCGGCCTGCCGCTGCTCCTCCGCCCACTGGGCGTACTGCTCCGGGTCGTAGGTCGGGTCGTAGTCACCGTGATACTCCACACTGCGCGGATCGCGCGCATGCAGCCACGGATTCTGGTCCATCGCCGGGTCGTACGCCGCGTCCCCCTCGTACTGCGGACCAGCCTCGTACTGCTGCTGCGGACCGGCCGCCTGCCGCTCCAGCTCCAGACGCTGCTCACCCGCGGGCGCCGCCTGCTGCTGCGCCATCCCCATGGCGCCGGCCGCCTCCGGCTGCGGTGCCGGAGGTATCAGCACCGGCTCGATGCCCGCCGCCGCCAGACCTGCCGGCGCCGTCTCCGCCAGCGGCACCCCGTACTTCGCCAGCCGCAGCGGCATCAGCGCCTCCACCGGCGCCTTGCGGCGCCACGCCCGGCCGAACCGCGACCGCAGCCGCGCCTGGTAGACCAGACGCTCCTGCTCCAGCTTGATCACCTGCTCGTACGAGCGCAGCTCCCACAGCTTCATCCGGCGCCACAGCAGGAACGTCGGCACCGGCGACAGCAGCCACCGGGTCAGCCGCACGCCCTCCATGTGCCGGTCGGCCGTGATGTCCGCGATCCGCCCGATCGCATGCCGGGCCGCCTCCACCGCCACCACGAACAGCACCGGGATCACGCCGTGCATCCCGACACCGAGCGGATCCGGCCACGCCGCCGCACCGTTGAACGCGATCGTCGCCGCCGTCAGCAGCCACGCCGTCTGCCGCAGCAGCGGAAACGGGATCCGGATCCACGTCAGCAGCAGATCCAGCGCCAGCAGCACACAGATGCCCGCGTCGATACCGATGGGGAAGACATAACTGAAGTCGCCGAAGCCCTTCTTCAGGGCCAGCTCACGGACGGCCGCGTACGACCCGGCGAAGCCGATACCGGCGATGATCACGGCACCGGTCACGACCACGCCGATGAGAACCCGGTGCATCCGTGTCAGCTGCAGTGGCGCGGCCACCCGTACTCCCCTCCGCATGCCTGTTCTTGCGCGCAACAGAGTGGCACATGCGTGCGGGGAACGGGTGGCCGGTTCTCGTTCAGCGAGGCGATCAGCTCTTGCCGGACGACTCCGACGACGACTTCGACGACTTCGACGACTCCGACGACTCCGACGACTTGGACGACTTGGACGACGGCTTCGACGACGGCTCCGAGGACTTCCCCGCCCCCGACGACGACTTGGACGACGACGACGGCTTCGACGACGACGACGGCTTCGACGACGACTTCGACCCGGACGGGCCGTTCGCCTTCGTCACCGCGGCCACCGCCTCCTTCGCCGCCGCCTTCGCGTCCTTCATCAGCTCGTCGGCGTCCGGCGTCTTGTCACCCGCCAGACCGGCACCGTTGTAGTCGAGCGTGACCACCACGTTCTCGACCCGCGCCACCACCGTCTGCTGTTTGAAGGTGCCTTCCTTCTTCTTCAGCTCGTAGCGCACCGCCGTCGCCTCGTCGCCCGTCCCCGCGACCGGCTCCGACTTGACGTCCCTGGCACCCTTGGACGCCTCGGCGTCCCGCACCTGCTTGCCGTAGTACCGCTGCGCCAGCTTGTCACCCGAACCACGCGTGACATCCGACTCGAAACGCAGCAGCGACACATTCAGCCAGCGGAACTGCGAACCCTTCACACCGTTGTTGTCGAGGCTGCTCCAGGAGCAGTTGGCCCGCGACGACACATCGTCCGAGCTGCCCTCCTTGCCCGCCTTCGCCTTCGGCACGAGCTCCTCGAGCACCTTCTTCGACAGCACCTCGCACGGCTCAGGCAGCGTCTTGAACGCCGCCGCCTGCACCGTCGGCGACGCGCTCTTCGACGCCGAGACGGTCGCACCCGCGCCCACGCCCTTGTCCTTGCCCTCGCCGGAGCCGGAGTCCGAGGAGCAGCCGGCGACCAGCATCACGGGGACGGCGGCCGCGCAGACAAGAACCCGGTTCAGGCGCCTGGTCCGCTGATCACGCTGATCTCGCTGTGCTCGTCGCTGCATGGTTCCTTCACTCATGACGCTCGTGTTCCCTGCGGTCGGAACGGGGTCCGAGGGGTCACGGTACGCGTTACGCCACTCGTGTGGTCTTCCTTCGCGGGACTTGCGCGCGGCCGTGAAGAGCCCGTGGAGGGCCCTCAGCCGCTCAGCGAACCAGACAGCCCGGAAGCCAGTTTCCGCGCCCTGTCCTGCATTTCCTTGCTGTCCGGCACCACGCCGACCATCGCCGACTGCTCCGCGTACTCCACGGTCACAATCACATTGGACGTGCGGAACGCCACAGTCACCGTGCGCTGCTTCGCCGTCGAACCCGAGCTGCTCAGCTCGTCGTCCAGGTACGCCTCGTCACCCAGATCCTCAAGAACCCGCGACGGCAGACCGGAAGAGGACGACGAAGGAGACACCCCCGACGAACCGGACGAAGGGGACGACTTGGGTGACTTCGCCCCTTTGTCATTTTCGTTGTCCTCGTCGGCCTCGTCGGCCTCGTCACCGCCGCCGGTGCTCGCCGAACCCGACTCCCCGGCCTCCGGCTCCGCCAGATCCGCCTCCGCCAGCAGCTTCGCGAACAGCCGCTCCGCCTCGCTGTCGTCGCTCACCGCGCTGTCGTAGGAGACGACCCGCTCGAAATCCACCCGCAGATGATTCGTGGCCTGCGCCGACTCCACCTTCCAACGGCAGCCCGCCTTGCGGTCCGTGTCGAAGGTGACCGCCGGCTCACCCGCGTACGCCTTCTCCCGCTGCGCCTCGTCCGGCAACTGCGCGATACCCGACAGCAGTTCGTCCAGCAGCTTCTGATCCACCGCCCCGCAGGGCTCCGGCAGCGCCGCGTACTTGCCCGGCTCCGCCGCCTGCGTCGCCGTGCCCGGCTCGCCCGGGTTGGAGTTGTCCGTCGTGCCCCCGTCGGCGGAGCTGCCGGTGCAGCCCGCCAGCAGCGCCGCGAGGAGTGCGGCGACGCCGGCCGCGTACGCCTTCCGCTGCACGATCGGGCTCCTCTCGACGGTGGACGCGGGCCGGTGCCCGCCGGGACGGGCGGGGTCCCCGGCTGCTTAATCGCTTGCCGCGCGGGGGCGCCGCCTGCAGACAATGTGTATCGCACGCACTGCCGTGGACGCCGGTCCGTCATCCCTTTTCATCGGCCTTGGCGCCGGTTTTGCGTTTCAATCCTTTGTGAACGCTTTCGGGGGAATGAGGACGTCATGTCGTACGTGGAGATGCCGGGCGCGAAGGTGCCCATCCGCATGTGGACCGACCCGTCCACCGTCGAGGAGGGTGCACTCCAGCAGTTGCGCAACGTCGCCACCCTCCCGTGGATCAAGGGCCTGGCCGTCATGCCGGACGTCCACTACGGCAAGGGTGCGACGGTCGGCTCGGTCATCGCGATGCAGGGCGCGGTCTGCCCCGCCGCCGTGGGCGTGGACATCGGCTGCGGCATGTCGGCGGTGAAGACGTCCCTCACCGCGAACGACCTCCCCGGCGACCTCTCCCGCCTGCGCTCGAAGATCGAGCAGGCGATTCCGGTGGGGCGGGCCATGCACGACGACCCCGTCGACCCGGGCCGGCTGCACGGATTCCCGACCGGGGGGTGGGACGACTTCTGGCGCCGTTTCGACGGAGTCGCGGAGGCGGTGAAGTTCCGCGAGGAGCGCGCCGCGAAGCAGATCGGAACGCTCGGGTCCGGAAATCATATGATCGAACTTTGTCTCGATCAGTCAAACTCGGTCTGGCTCATGCTGCACTCCGGTTCCCGGAACATCGGGAAGGAGCTCGCCGAGTACCACATCGGCGTCGCACAGAAGCTCCCGCACAACCAGGGCCTGGTCGACCGTGATCTCGCGGTCTTCGTGGCGGACACCCCGCAGATGGCGGCGTACCGGAACGATCTGTACTGGGCGCAGGAGTATGCGCGGTACAACCGCGCGATCATGATGGGGCTCCTGAAGGATGTGATTCGCAGGGAGTTCAAGAAGGCGAAGCCGGTCTTCGAGCAGGAGATCTCCTGCCACCACAACTATGTGGCGGAGGAGCGCTACGACGGCATGGACCTGCTCATCACCCGCAAGGGAGCAATACGGGCGGGCTCCGGCGAGTACGGGATCATCCCTGGATCGATGGGCACGAGTTCCTACATCGTGAAGGGGCTCGGGAACGAGAAGGCCTTCAATTCGGCTTCCCACGGTGCCGGCCGACGAATGAGCCGGAATGCCGCGAAGCGGCGTTTCACCGTGCGGGACTTGGAGGAGCAGACGCGCGGGGTGGAGTGCCGTAAGGACTCCGGCGTGCTGGACGAGATTCCCGGTGCCTACAAGAACATCGATCAGGTGATGCAGCAGCAGCGCGATCTGGTCGAGGTTGTCGCGAAGCTGAAGCAGTTCGTGTGCGTCAAGGGGTGACGCAGGAGGCCCCCGGTGCCATCACCGGGGGCCTCCTCGGCAAGTCACTGTTCGCTAAGGGTCGTCCCGTGACCAGCAGTTACGGGACGACCCTTAGGTCGGCCGTTCAGCGGCCGTATGGGTGATCGACGATGTTCACCCCTGTGAGTTACTTGGCGTGCATCACCGCGTAGATCATGACGAAGGCGACCACGTGGATTCCGAAGAGGAAGTAGCCCAGGTAGATCCAGACGTAGCGCTCGCGCTTCTTCTCCAGCGCGAGGCGCTTCTGTTCGGCGTCGTCGGTCATGGCTGTTCCCTGTGGACCTTGGTGTTGGATGCCTGGGCGCGGGGGCGGACGACCAGGAGGTCGATGTTGACGTGGCTGGGCCGGGTGACGGCCCAGGTGATGGTGTCGGCGACGTCCTCGGCGGTGAGGGGTTCGGCGACGCCCTCGTAGACCTTGGCGGCCTTCTCCGTGTCGCCGCCGAAGCGGGTGAGGGCGAATTCCTCGGTCTTGACCATGCCGGGGGCGATCTCGATGACGCGGACCGGGCGGCCGACGATCTCCAGGCGGAGGGTCTCGGCGAGGACGTGCTCGGCGTGCTTGGCGGCGGCATAGCCGGCGCCGCCCTCGTAGGTGGCGTGGCCGGCGGTGGAGGAGACCACGACGACCGTGCCGTCGCCGCTGGCGTCCAGCTTGGGGAGCAGCGCCTGGGTGAGGTTGAGGGTGCCGATGACGTTGGTCTCGTACATCCGGCGCCAGTCGTCGGGGTCGCCGGTGGCGACGGGGTCGGCGCCGAGTGCGCCGCCGGCGTTGTTGACGAGGACGCCGAGGGTCTTGAAGGCGGTGGCGAACTCGTCGACCGCGGCGCGGTCGGTGACGTCGAGGGGGTAGGCGGTCGCGGAGTGCCCGGCGGCGTTGATCTCTTCGGCGATGGCCTCGATGCGGTCCTTGCGGCGGGCGGTGAGGACGACGCGGTAGCCGGCGGCGGCCAGTCCGCGGGCGGTGGCGGCGCCGATTCCGCTGCTCGCACCGGTGACGACGGCGATGCGGGAGGCTGCGGGCGGTGCGGCGCTGGCCATGGCTGCGGCTCCTCGGGCGGGTTCAGGCGGGTTCGGGCGGTGTGGGGGTGGTGCGGCCAGCATAGGCGCGCGCCGGGTGCCGCCTTTGCGCCGGTGTCATCCGTTCCTGGGCGCCCACATGATCACGGCCATGCCGGCGAGACAGATCAGCGCGCCGGTGATGTCCCAGCGGTCGGGGCGGTAGCCGTCGGCGATCACTCCCCAGAGGATGGACCCGGCGACGAAGATGCCGCCGTACGCGGCGAGCACGCGGCCGAAGTGGGCGTCGGGCTGGAAGGTGGCGACGAAGCCGTAGGCGCCGAGGGCGAGCACTCCGCCGGCGGCCCACATCCAGCCGCGGTGCTCGCGTACGCCCTGCCAGACCAGCCAGGCGCCGCCGATCTCGAAGAGGGCGGCGAGGACGAAGAGGGCGGCGGAGCGGAGGATCAGCATGCCGGCAGCTTCGCACGGGGCGCGGGGGCGGTCGGCGTCTCCTCGTTGTCACCCTTGCTTGTCACCTTGCCACCACCTCGCCGGCGCCTTGGTGTCACCTCGTTGGAGGGCGTCCGGGGGGTGCCGCGGCGGGGATACCTCCTGCATGTCGGGAAACGCACGGTCGCGGCTGCTGGCGGAGCTGTCCGTGGTCGCGCGCCGGTACATCGCCTCGTACGCCCTGTTCAATCAGGCGGTCGCCGATCATCTGGGACTGCATCCGACCGATCTGCAGTGCCTGAACCTGCTGACGCTGGAGGGCGGCCCGGTGACGACCGGCCGTATCGCGGAGCTGACGGGGCTGACGACGGGTGCGGCGACGCGTCTGGTCGACCGTCTGGAGCGGGCCGGTTATGTCGAGCGGCGCCGTGACGCGGAGGACCGCCGCCGGGTTCTGGTGGCTCCGGTGCCGGAGCGGGCGGCGGAGTTCGAGCGGGTGTGGGAGCGGCTGGGCGGCGGCTGGCTGGCTCTCTTCGACGACCTGGACGACGAGCAGCTCGCCCTGTTCATCGACCACATGCGCCGCACCACGGAGTTCAGCGCCCGCCAGACGGCCCGGCTCCGGGCGGGGGAGGTGCCATAACCCCGGGGAGCTCTAGGGGGCTTCCTAGCCCCGCGGTGCTCTAGGAGTTCTCGGCGTCGTAGCGTTCGCGGGCCCTGTGGACCTCCTCGATGTGGGTCTCGGCCCAGTCCTTCACGGCGGTCAGGAGGCGGGCGAGGCCCTCGCCGAGGGGGGTGAGGGTGTAGTCGACGCGGACGGGGACGGACGGGGTGACGGTGCGGCTGATCAGGCCGTCGCGTTCCAGGGTGCGCAGGGTCTGGGTGAGCATCTTCGGGCTGACGCCGGCGATCTTGCGGCCGAGTTCGCTGTAGCGCTTGGGGCCGGAGGAGAGCGCGGCGACGACCAGGGCGACCCACTTGTCGCTGATGCGGTCGAGGAGCTGGTTGGTGGGGCAGTCGCGCAGGAAGGCGTCGTACTCGATGCGGGCCTGTTCGCGGCGCTGGGCCGCTGTGGTGGTCGGCATGACTCACTCCTCGGGTACGTACGCACTCTGCGGTAACTACTTCCTTCTGGATAGTAGCTCTTCCTAGGGTTGCAGTCAGTCGCGGGCGACGGACGAACGAACGGGGCGGCTCGCGGCGGATGGACCGACGTGAAGGAGTTTTCGTGATGGGTGTCATGCGTGCAGCGGTGGTGACGTCGTTCGGCGGGCCGGAGAGCGTGCGGATCGTGCCGGCCGAGGTGCCGGAGCCGGGGGAGGGGGAGGTGCGGATCAAGGTCGCGGCGGCGGCGCTGAACCCGGTGGACGCGGCGGTGCGTGAGGGGGTCTTCGGCGGGGCCGGGCGGACGCTCGGGCTGGGCTGGGACGTCGCGGGGGTCGTGGACGCGGTGGGCCCGGAGGTCTCAGCGGGTCCCGCGGGTCCGGCGGATGCGGCGGGTGCTGCGGCCGGGTGGGGCGTCGGTGACGAGGTGGTGGCTCTGCAGTACGGGATGATCAAGCCGCTGGGCACTCACGCCGAGTACGTGGTGGTGCCCGCGGACGCGGTGGCGAGGGCGCCGCGCACGGCCCGCGCGGTGCGCGCGGCGACGCTTCCGCTGAACGCGCTGGCCGCGGCCCGGGCGCTGGATCTGCTGGACCCGGCTCCCGGCGCGTCGCTGCTGGTGACGGGTGCGGCCGGTGCGGTCGGCGGCTACGCCGTCCAGCTCGCCGCGCTGCGCGGGGTGAAGGTCACCGGGCTCGCCCGGCAGGGCGACGAGGAGTTCGTGCGGTCGCTGGGTGCCGCGGACTTCGTCAGCCGTGAGCCGACGGCCGGCGGCTTCGACGCCGTGCTGGACGCGGCGGTCCTCGGCGGGCGGGCGGTGTCCTGGGCCCGGGACGGCGGAGCGTACGCCGGCCTCATTCCGACGGCCGTGCCGGCCGCGGAGCGCGGGGTGCGGATGGCCGCGGTGGAGGTGGCCGCCGACGGGGCCCGGCTGGCGGAGCTGGTCCGGCTGGTGGACGAGGGGAGGCTGACGCTGCGGGTCGCGGGGACGTACGCCCTGGACGATGCGGTGAAGGCGCACGCCCGGCTGGCGGAGGGCGGGGTGCGGGGGCGGCTGGTGCTGGTTCCGTAGCCCGCAGGCCGTAGCCGTTTCTGGGGGGCGGCGCTGGGCCCGGTCGCGTTCTGTGCGGCTGGGCCTGCCTGTCCGTGAGTGGAGCTACGCGGCCGGACCTTCGGGTCTGCGGGTGAAGGTGAAGGTGATGCCCGCCTGGCCGGCGAGTTCGCCGCCGGAGCCCAGCAGGGACACCGTGCCCTTGGCGCTGATCTCGGCGCTGAAGCTCACTTCGTCGAGCTGGAACTCTCCGGCCTTCCGGGGCAGCGAGGCGAGTACGTCCCGCATCGTCGCGACGAAGTCGTGGAGGCGGGACTGCAGTTCGGCGGCGGGGATCTCCGTCCTTGCCGCCCGCCATTCGTCCAGGCGGCGCAGTGACAGCCGGTCGGTGCGGCCCTGGCCGGTGTCCTCCAGGCCGAGGACGCTGATGGTGCCGGTGGGTTCCCCGGCGGCGTTCTCAGGGGTGGTCTGGTCGGGCGGGGTCACAGGGCTGCTCCTCCATGGTCGGACGGACGTGCAGGTCGGGGTCGGCGTAGGCGGCGTAGCTCAGGCCGAGGGGGTTGCCCAGGGTGTGCAGGAGGTGCCGTCGGCTCTCCAGCAGGGCGCGGCCGAGGGGGATGCGCCGGATGAGGAATCTCTCGTAGAAGGCCTGGGAGAAGGCCGCGGCGACGTCGTCCGGGATCTCTGTCTCGGTGCCGATGAACCCGCGGTTGCCGTTCATGAGGAAGAGATACGGGAACGACGGTGCGTCCTGGGCGCGCATCCGGCCGGAGCCGCAGGCGTTCATGGTCACGAGCGGCAGCTCGAAGTCGCGTTCGTCGTGGCTGACGGCGAGGGCGACGAGGTCGGCGCCCAGGGTGCGCAGCGTGGTGCGGGAGTGGTGGCCGGCGCCGCTGAGTTCGATCTCCGCGGCGAGGGGGTCGTCGGAGCGGGTGTAGCAGTGGCAGGCGAAGTGCTGGAGCTGGTCGGGCAGGGCGCGCCGTGCGCCGTCGAGGAGGAGCCGGGGGTCGAAGATCTGCTCGGCGAGGGTGGGTTCGCCGTTCGCCTCGTGCGGGTAGGGGCCTTCGAGGTCGACGTGGGCGTGCGCGGCGCCGGTGAACCAGGCGAGTTCCGTCATGGCCCCGTCGAGGTCTTCGTAGTAGAGGAAGCGGGCGGGCAGCCGGCCCTGCGGTCCGGTGCTCAGGGCGGTGGCTCCGGTGCCGCCGCGGATCGGGGCGGGGAGCAGGGCGCGGCGCACGATGCAGGAGAAGCCGGCGAAGGTGCTGCACGCGGTGACGAATTCCGCGCGGTTGTCGATGCGAGGTCCGGGCGCTATGTCGGACAGCGGCAGGAATTCCAGGGGCAGAAAGCTGTCGCCGGGGCCGGCGCATTCGACGAGGGGCGGCGGCAGGGCGGGGTTCCGGGCGAAGGGTACGGCCTGCCGCCAGAAGGACTGAAGGCCTTTCAGCACCGTCGGCCTCGGGCCGAAGAGGGTGAACAGCAGGCTGCGGCCGAGGCTGTGCAGGCGCTGGAAGACCCGGTCGAGGTCCTTGTCGTCCTCCACGGCGAGGGACGGCAGATCGTCCTTGAGACGGGTCAGTTCCCGGTCCAGCTCGTGGCGGGCCCGGGTGAGGGCGTCGCTGCCGACGAGGGTGACCGACAGGGGCGGCACACCGGGCCGGCGTGCGGTGAAGTCGAGGGTGGTGGCCTCACGGGTCGTCATGACGCGGACGGAGACGTCGGGTCGGTGCGCCTGTCTCATGCGTCGGTCGCGTCCTCGCCCTCGGTGCCCGGTGTCCGGGACGTCTCGTCCAGTTCCCCGGCCGCCGGGATGTCCGGTGCGGCCTGCACCTCGATCTTCAGGGCGGCGACCTGGATCAGACGGCCCGCCTGGTAGAGCTGGAACCACACTTCGTGGATGCCCGGCTGTTCGGGCAGCCGGAAGCCGAAGGGTGTCTGCACCTCGTGCGCCACGCTGAGGCTCTTGCGCTGGGGCAGCGGGGTGAGGGTGGAGCTGTCCACGATGGCGTCGAACTGCACCGCCTGAGGGCTTCCGGCTCCCAGTCCGTCTCTCCCCCTTCCCAGTACCCGGGCTCGGGGTAGCCGCGTTCCCTGTCGCGGTAGCTGCGTTCGCTGTCGCGGTAGCTGCGTTCGCTGTCGCGGTAGCTGCGTTCGCTGTCGCCGAGGGGCTGAGCGGCACGGCGTACCGCGAGGACCAGACGGGCGACGTCCCTTTCGGGGAGCGCGGTGTCCATCCACTTCAGGAGGCCGGATTGGAGGACGAGCAGGAGTACGGCCGTTGCCGCGAGCGCGGTGACGCCCGCCAGTACGACGTGTGCGCCGCCCCAGGTACGGGACTCCCAGGCGGCCCAGCCGGTCGTGCCCAGCGGCACGATCAGCCCGGCGAGCTGCGCTCCGGGGGGACCGGTGTCCGCCGCGCGGCCCTGGAGTCCCCGGGCGGCGCCCGTCAAGGCGGCCAGCAGCGCCAGGGCCGTGATCACACCGACGACTGCCCGCGTGGGCACGGCGATGTCCCCCCGCACGAAGGCGTCGGTCACCGCGCCCAGGACCCCCGCCGCTGCGAGGGCGACGCCGAAGGGGAAGCAGTAGTCCTCTGCGGCCGGAGAGGTGGAGTAGTCGAGCAGCCAGAACAGTGCCGCCGACAGGAGCAGCAGCGAGCCCAGCAGCCAGGCCGTCCACAGCGGTCCGTGCGCGGCGGAGCGGACGGTGAGCCAGGATCCGCACAGCACGGTCACCGCGAAGGCCCAGAGATTGCGGTGGTCTTCGGAGGGGGTGGAGCCGGTGCCGTGGGCGGCGGAGATGGAGGTGACGCGCCAGGTCGCGGCGGCGGCCAGCGCCAGCATCAGACCGCCCGCCGTCGCCGTCACCGTCACGGACCCGGTGCGGGCGGCCCTCCCGGTGAGCAGCAGCAGCTCGGCGAACAGGGTGGCCGAGAGCAGCGCGTGGGTGCGCAGGTGCCGTGCTCGCGCCTTGCTCGGGCGGGGACCGGTGCGACTCGTCACGGCCGGCCCCGGGTGGGTTCCGGCCGCCCCGGGCCCGAGGCGCGCGACCGCGATCTCGGCGCCTCCCCAGGCCGATGCGGCCAGCGCCAGCCAGAGCATGAGCCTGGCCGCAGCCGGGAGGAAGTCGTGCACCGGCATCGTCACGGCGAGCAGCCCTCCCGCCGCTGCCGCGCCGCTCGCCACGGCAGCCGCGGCGGCGGTGCCGGTTCGCCCCCGCCTCGCATCCGATGCCATCGCACCCCCGCCGATGCCCACGCCGCCCGATTCCGGACTGCCCAGTATCGCCACTCACCGTGGCTGCCGCAGTACCTGTGGTGAATTTCGCGCGCGACCTCGCCGTGGCCATCACGCCGCACAACGTGACCAGCGGTCGCGGTTTCCCCTTCACCAGCGGTTTCCCCGGACGGCTGCCGGCGTGAGCCGTGAGAGGGCGATAAGACGTGAGCCGTGAGACGGCGGTAAGACGCGAGCCGTGAGAGGCCGGTAAGACGTGAGCCGGTGAGAGGCCGGTAAGAACGGACCCCGCTCTCGCCGGCGACCCGGCCCCGCAGGGCGACGCTTGGCACACTGGGCACGTGCCGCACACCGTTCTGCTCGCCGAAGACGACCGAGCCATCCGCAACGCCCTGGAACGCGCCCTGACCCTGGAGGGCTACCGGGTCACGGCCGTCGCCGACGGGGTGGAGGCGCTGGCGGAGGCCCACCGCAGCCGGCCCGATGTGCTGGTGCTGGACGTGATGATGCCCGGCATCGACGGGCTCCAGGTGTGCCGGGTGCTGCGCGCCGAGGGCGACCGCACCCCTGTGCTGATGCTGACCGCGCTGGTGGAGACCGCCGACCGGATCGCCGGTCTGGACGCGGGCGCGGACGACTACGTGGTCAAGCCGTTCGACGTGGAGGAGGTCTTCGCCCGGCTGCGTGCCCTGCTGCGCCGGGCCGCCCCCGCCCCGGAGCCGAACGGCACCGGCCCCGTTGCCGCACAGCCGCACGCGCCGAACGCCTCCGCGCCGGGCAGGCTGCTGGAGGCGGCCGGGCTGTGCATGGACCCGCAGGCCCGCCGCGCCTGGCGGGGCGAACGCGAACTGGAGCTGACCCGCACCGAGTTCGAACTGCTCGAACTGCTGCTGCGCAACGCGGGAGTCGTCCTGGACCACGCCACCATCTACGACCGCATCTGGGGCTACGACTTCGGCCCCGGCTCCAAGAACCTCGCCGTCTACGTCGGATACCTGCGCCGCAAGCTCGACCAGCCCGGCGCGCCGCAGCTGATCCACACGGTGCGCGGGGTCGGTTACGTGCTGCGGGAGGACTGAGGTGCAGGCGCCGGGCAGCGCGCGCCCCGCACGCGGGCGCCGCCGGCTGCGGCTGCTGTCGCTGGGCACCACCTTCGCGGTGGCGTTCGCCTCGGTGACCGCCGTCGTCACCGTGCTGGTCGGCCTGCTCTCCTACAGCGCCGCCGCCCGGCTGGTGCGGGTGGACCAGCAGTCCGTCTTCGACGAGGTGGTGCAGGACCTGCGCCAGGAGGTGCGGGCGAACCGGATGACGCCGGTCGACTTCTCCTCCACCTCCCCCGGCCACGACCTGGTGCGGCCCGCGCGGACCGACGTCCAGGTGCTCGGGCCGGACGGCGGCGTGTTCGACCCGGGCAGCCCCGGCCTGCCGGTGACCGGCGCCGACCGCGAGGTCGCCGCCGCGCGCACCGCCGGGCAGGTGGTGACGCACGCGGAGGTCGACGTCGGCGACGACGTCTACCGGGTCGCGACGGTCGCACTCGGCGGCAGCCGGGGCGCGGTGCAGGTCGCCCAGGAGTCCAGCGACACCGAGGACCTGCTGCGCGCGCTGCAACGGCGCACGCTGGTGCTGATGGTGGCGGTGGTCGTCGGCGCCGGGCTGTTCGGCTGGTGGCTGGCCCGGCGGATCACCCGCCGGCTGGTCGTCCTCACCGACGCCGCGGAGATCGTCGCCCGCACCCGGCGGCTCGGCATCCAGGTGCCGGTCGCCGGGCAGGACGAGGTGGGCCGGCTGGGCCGCGCCTTCGACCGGATGCTGGGCCGGCTCGCCCAGTCCGAGGAGGACCAGCGCCGTTTGGTCCAGGACGCCGGCCATGAACTGCGCACCCCGCTCACCTCGTTGCGCACCAACATCTCGCTGCTGCGCCGCATCGACGAACTCCCGCCCGGCACCCGGGAGGAACTGGTCGACGACCTCACCCAGGAGGCCCGCGAACTGACCGACCTGGTCAACGAGTTGGTCGACCTCGCGGCCGGCCAGTCGGACAGCGAGCCGCCGCAGCAGCTCGACCTCGCCGAGATCGCCGAGGACGTCGCCGGTCTGGCCCGCCGCCGCAGCGGGCGGGAGATCCTGGTCCGGGCGAGCGGCGACACCACCACCGAGGGACGGCCCGGCATGCTGACGCGGGCGCTGTCCAACCTGGTGGAGAACGCGGTCAAGTTCGACCGGGACGGCAACCAGCCGGTGGAGATCGCCGTCGCCGGCCCCGCCCGGCCGGGGACGGTACGGGTGGAAGTACGGGACCGGGGGCCCGGCATCGCCGAGGACGACCTGATCCGCGTCTTCGACCGCTTCTACCGCGCCCCCGCCGCCCGCTCCCTCCCCGGCTCCGGCCTCGGCCTGTCCATCGTCCGCGAGGTGGCCCTCGCCCACGGCGGAGCCCCCTACGCCTTCCAGCGGGAGGGCGGCGGCACCGTGATCGGCTTCACGGTGGCGGGAGCCGGGGCACGCGAGGAGGACTGAGCCGGCCGAAGGCTGCTCGCCGCGTACCCCGCCTCTGCCGCCGCCCGCGCCCCGCGTCCCGGTACCCCCCACGGGTCCCGCCCCTGCCGCCGCCCGGATCCCGTTCCGCGCCGAGGCCGGCGACCACGGCACGCGCCGCACCAGCTGGCAGGACCTGGACCTGGCAGACCACTGGCGCCGCTACCTCACCGACCCGCAGGCCTACCTCCGGCACGTCCCGTCCTCGGCTGAGGCCGCCCGGCCGTCGCGGCTTTCCCGCGGCCGACCGATGACTTCCGGCCCGCGCGGGTGTCTGAACGTACGTACTCACCCACCGCAGCCCAAGCCCGTACGACGGAGACGCGATCATGAGCAGCACCGAGCAGACCACCCCGGCCAACGGCTTCCCCTACACCCTCACCCGCACCCTGGACGCCCCCGCGGCCACCGTGTGGCAGGCCTGGACCATCCCCGACCAGTACGCCCAGTGGGCCTACTGCGCTCCCGGCTCGGTCGAGATGGACGTCCGCCCGGGCGGCAGCTGGAAGGCCACCGTGGTCACGCCGGACGGCGGCGAGTTCCCGCTGACCGGCAGCTACCTGGAGGTGGCCGAGAACCACCGCCTGGTCATCGGCATGAACGCCCCCGGAAAGCCCGAGCCGGAGACGATGAGCGTGGAACTCACCCCGCAGGACGCCGGCCGCACCCGCATCGTCGTCCACCAGACCTGCGAGACCACCGAGGAACGCGACCTCGCGGAGCAGGGCAGCACCATGCTGCTCAACAGCCTGACGACCTACCTGGCGGGCTGACCACCGGCCACGCCCGGGCCAACCCCGGGCCAACCCCGGGCCACCCCCTGGCCGCAGGCGTCGCCGGAAGCACGGGAAACGCCGGAACGCACCGGAAACACCCGAAGCGCCGGAAACACCGGAGACCGCATCCGAACAATCGGGTGCGGTTTTCCGTATGTCCTGGACGGGCCGGAGGCTTTTCGTTATCCCGTCCCGGGCAGTGGCTCTCCTCTTGTGCAGGGCGGGACAGCCCCGGACCGAGAAGGAGAGTGGACGAGCATGGCAGCGAGCGGGGACATAGGCGCGGCGGTCGTCGAGGCGGCACGCAGCGGTGACCAGCGGGCGCAGGACGAGCTCGTCGCCGGCTGCCTGCCGCTGGTCTACAACATCGTGGGCCGGGCGCTGAACGGTCACCCGGACGTCGACGACGTGGTGCAGGAGACCATGCTGCGCGCCCTGCGCTCGCTCGGCTCGCTTGCGGAACCCGCCAAGTTCCGGTCCTGGCTGGTGGCCATCACCATGAACCAGATACGCCACCACTGGCGCGACGGCCGTTCCGAACCGGCCAGCCGGGGACTGCGCGACGCGTACGACGTCGCCGACCCCGGCGCCGACTTCGTGGACCTGACCATCATCCGGCTCGGACTGGAGGGCCAGCGGCGCGAGGTCGCGGAGGCCACCCGCTGGCTGGACCCCGACGACCAGGCGCTGCTGTCGCTGTGGTGGCTGGAGGCGGCGGGCGAGCTGACCCGCGCGGAGGTGGCCGCGGCGCTGGAGCTGTCGCCGCAGCACACGGCGGTCCGTGTGCAGCGCATGAAGGCCCAGCTGGAGACGGCCCGGCTGGTGGTACGGGCGCTGGCGGCGCAGCCCCGCTGCGTCCTGCTGGACGACGTCGTCGCCATCTGGGACGGCACCCCGTCCGCCCTGTGGCGCAAGCGCATCGCCCGCCACGCCCGCGACTGCACCCGCTGCGCCGGTTTCCAGTCCGGCCTGGCCCCGGCGGAGGGCCTGCTGGTCGGTTTGGGGCTGGTGCCGATCGCCGGTCTGCTCGGCGGAGCCCTGGCCGGCTTCGCCGGCGGCGTGGCGGACGCGGCGCCGGTCGCGTTCGCGGCGGACGCCGGGGCTACCCAGCCGACGTTTACGCCGGACGCCGGGGCGACTCAGCCGGCGTTCCCTAAGGACGCTGGGGCGACTCAGCCGGCGTTCGCTACGGACGCAGGGGCGACCCAGCCGATACCGGCGGTCGGCGGGGGGCCGGCGTACGGCGACTACGGCAGTTCTGGCGGCCCCGGCGATCTCGACGCACCCGGCGATCTCGACGCACCCAGCGATCTCGACGCACCCACGACGGCCGTCTCGCACGCGGACCGGGCGCCCAAGCTCGACGCGCCGCCCACCGCCGAGATCACCGCCGGCAGTGGACCGCGCACCAGCCGCCGGGCGCAGACCCGGCAGCGCAGGCGGCGGAAACGGAACGTGGCCGCCGCCGTCGCCCTGCTCGTCACCGGCGGGACCGTCGGCGGCATCGCCATCCTCACCCCGGAGGACAAGGACGGCACCACCGTGCAGTCGGCGCCCGAGGGCGTCGAGCCGTCCGCCTCCTCCGGCACCGATACGGGGACGCCCTCGGCCTCCGCCTCGCCCTCGGCCAGCCCGTCCCGCAAGGCCTCGCCGTCGGCCCCGGCGTCCCCGAAGCCCAGCAAGTCCCCCAAGAAGACGGCGGTCGCCCGCGCCACCCAGCCCGAACGCACCCAGCCCGAACGCACCCAGACCGCACAGCAGCAGCCGCAGAAGAAACCGTCGACCGCCCCGCAGGCCGCCCCCGCCGGCTCGCCCGCCGCGCAGGTCCTGGCGCTCACCAACGCCGAGCGCAGCAAGGCCGGTTGCGGACGGGTGACCGCCGACAGCCGCCTGGCCGAGGCGGCCCAGCTGCACAGCGAGGACATGTCGGCCAACAACTACTTCAGCCACACCAGCCAGGACGGCCGCTCCTTCGCCGACCGCGCCAAGGCCCAGGGCTACCCGAGCCCCGGCGCCGAGAACATCGCCAAGGGCCAGAGTTCCGCCGCGGCGGTCATGGACGCCTGGATGAACTCCCCCGGCCACCGCGCGAACATCCTCAACTGCGACCTCAAGACCATGGGCGTCGGCGTCACCACCGACGACTGGACCTGGACCCAGGTCTTCGGCTTCTGAACCGCCGGTGACAGGGCCGGAAAGGGCGGGAAGCCGGAAATGCGAGGATGAGCCGCGATGAGTCCTGGGTGGGGATGGCACACGACGCGGGCGGCGGTGTTCGCGGCCGTCTGCGTACTGCTCGCCACCCTGGGTCACGTCCTGATGTCCGACACCGCCCTCCCGTGGTGGGCGCTGGGCGCGGCGGTCCTCGTCACCGGCGCCGCGGCCTGGTGCCTCGCTGCCCGGGAACGGGGGCTGCTGCTCGTCTCCAGCGCCGTTGTGACCGTTCAGGCGGTCCTGCACCTGTGGTTCTCGTACGCGCAGGAGCTGTCGGCGACGGCAGCGGCGCTCTCCGCGGCGGGCGAAGCCTGGTCACATTCCGTTCTGTATACCGCTATTGCCGGTGAATCAGCGGCGGGCCATGCGCATCACGCGGCTCACGTCGGCCACGGCCATGCTTCGCTCCACCCCCTGACCGGCAGCGGCTCCGTCGCGGAGTCCCTGGCCGGCGGCGGCTCCGTCGCGGAGTCCCTGGCCGGCGGCGGCTCCGTCGCGGAGTCCCTGGCGGGCGGCGGCGGTCCGGAGCACACCATGGCCGGGATGTCCTCCACGGGCATGCTCGCCGCCCACCTGCTGGCCGCGCTGCTCTGCGGCCTCTGGCTCGCCCACGGCGAACGCGCGGCCTTCCGCATCCTGCGCGCCGTCGCCGCCCGTCTGGCCGCCCCGCTGCGGCTGCTGCTCGCCCTGCCCGCACCGCCGCACCGGCCGCGCATCCGGCTCCCCCGCGTCCGCGCCGCCCGCAATCCGCGCCGGCTCCTCCTCGTCCATACCCTCACTTCTCGGGGCCCGCCCGCAGGGCCTGCTGTCCTCGGAGCCCTTCGACCTCTCTGAGCCGTCCCGGCATCAGGGTCGTTCGTCCGAGGTCCCTCCGGGACAGCCGGTTCCCCGGCCGCATGGTCGCCGCGCCCCCCGCGCGGCGGCGGACGCGGCTCGGGCAACGGGCGTACGCCGCCGCCTGCGCGCACGCCCGCCCCCCACGTCAACACCGGATCGCCGCCGCGCCGTGCGCGGCCCGTCCGGCATGCGTGATACCCGTCATCCGTCCCTCTGCGGACGGCCGCCGCATGCCCGGACGTCCGGACTCCCGAGAAGGACACCAGGTGATCACTCCTGCCCTGTCTTCCATGCCCAGGAGCACGCAGTCTCCCGTGCCCAGGAGCACACACGACGACACGCACGACGACACGCACGACGACACGCACGACGACACGCACGACGACACGCACGACGACACGAACGACGAGAACGCGACGGCCCACGACGAGACGACTGCCGACAACCGCACGGTTGTCGACGAGCGCGCGGCCGCGGACGAGGCGGCGACGGCGCTCGCTCTCGCCGCCCGCGCGGGGGACCCGCAGGCCGTCGAGCAGTTCGTGCGCGCGCTGCAGCGCGACGTCCGCCGCTACGTCACGTATCTCAGCGCCGACCCGCAGGCCGCCGACGACCTGGCCCAGGACACGTTCCTGCGGGCGCTGTGCAGCCTGCACCGCTTCGAGGGCCGTTCCTCGGCCCGTACCTGGCTGCTGGCCATAGCCCGCCGCACAGTGATCGACAGCCGCCGGCGCAGCACCGCCCGGCCGCGCCCGGCTGACACCGAGGACTGGCAGACCGCCGCCGAGCGCACCCAGCCGCGCGGCCTGCCCGGCTTCGAGGACGGCATCGCCCTCGCCGAACTGCTGGAGGCGCTGCCCGGCGAGCGCCGGGAAGCGTTCGTGCTGACCCAACTGGTCGGACTGCCCTACGCGGAGGCGGCCGCGCTCAGCGACTGCCCGGTCGGCACGGTCCGTTCCCGCGTCGCCCGCGCCCGCTCGGCCTTGATCAAATCCCTGTACGAGGCGGAGCGGGCGGAACCCCTGGGCGTCGTGGCCTGACCGGGACGGCGTGCCCGAACGTGACCACGACTCGGAGTCGTCCACCCCCTCCTGAGCGGGCCGGGCCCGAACCGCCCGGCCCGCACGGCCCGCCCCCGTCCTCTCCTTCCGCGCCCCGGACCCCAGCTCGCACCCGCATTGCCGGTGCGGCGGCCCGGGGGCGCCGGCGCGGCACGGTCCCGGCGGCCCAGGTCCCTCGGTGCGAACAGGAACACTCACGCGCGAAGGCCGCCGGGCGGCACCCGGGAACGAATCCGCCACCACCCCGCGACCTGCCGCCACTCCCACCCACCCACCGGTCCCGGACCACCGGACAGCAGCCGACGGAGGGACGGACGGCACCGGAGGCGGCGAAGGGCGACCGAGGAGGATGGAGAACGTAAGTCGCGGGGTGTGCAGGGGTGCCGGACCCGAGCGGGTCGGCTGGGACCTGAGCGCGTCAGCCGGAACCCGAGCGGGTCAGCTCTCGCCGAGCAGCTTCTTCATCCGCTTGATCTCCGCGCTCTGCGAGGTGATGATCTCGCCGGCCATCTTCTTGGCCGGGGCGTGGGCGCCGTTGGCCTGTTCGGTCCTGGCCATCTCGACCGCGCCCTCGTGATGCTTGATCATCAGCTCCATGAAGGCGGTGTCGAAGGCCTTGCCCGAGGCGGCCTCGAGCCGCTTCATCTCCTCGGCGGTCATCATGCCGGCCATACCGTGCGAGCCGCCCCTGCCGCCCCCGCCGTGCATCGAGTGGTCCTGGGCGCCCGCGGGGGGCACCTGCTCACCCCACGACGTCAGCCAGCCGGAGAGCGTCTTGATCTCCGGGTCCTGCGCCTTCTTGATGCCGGCCGCGAGCTTCTTCACCTCGGCGGACTGCGCCCGCCCCGGCGCGAGCTCGGCCATCTCCAACGCCTGGCGGTGATGGGGGATCATCCCCTGCGCGAAGGCGACGTCGGCGGCGTTGTGCCGCTTCTGCGACGCCGACGCCGACGCCGACGCCGACGCCGACGCCGACTCCGATGCCGATGCCGACGCCGACGCCGGGGCGGACGGGGAGGCGTTGTGGCCGCCGTGCCCGGCCGAGCCGCCGCCGTCGCCGCTGCTCCCGCAGGCGGCCAGCACGAGGGCGGCCGCACCCGTGGCGGCCACGACGGCGGTACGACGGACGATGCCGGAACGGCGGACGCTGTCGGTACGACGGACGATGCCGGAACGGCGGACGCTGTCGGTACGGCGGACAAGGGAACGCTTGTGGAACATGGTGCAACTCCTCGGCGCGCGCCGTTCACGACGCGCGGTGTGAAGGGATGTCAGGGCGTGCGGAGGCACGGCACACCTCGCCGCAGGCACGGCGCGGAGGGTGCCGAGCGGGCCGCTCTATATCCGCAGGAGTTGCAGTTCGGACAGCTCGGGCGGAGCCCGGCCGTCGTGCGGCGTTCCGGGGTGCAGCGCGGCGGGCGCAGCGGCGGTAGGTGCGTCGAGCAGGGCTCCGGCCGGTGCGGGCGGGGTGTACCCCGTACCGACACCGGCGGCCGCGCACGCCGCGTCCGCGTGATCGATATGGCCCGATCCCGACCCCTCACCCGGGTGGGCGCAGGCCCCGTCCGCGTGCGGCGCGTCGTGCGCCGCGGCTCGCGTCATCTGGTGCCCGGAGCCCGCGTGGCCCGCCGGTGCCGCCCCGGGGGCGAGACCGTGCATGCCGAGCACTCCGGCCAGCACCGCCAGCACCAGCAGCACGAAGAGCCGCCCGGCCGGGCGGCTGACTGATCGCGTGCTCCTGGTCACGCGCTCATGCTACGGACCGCCCGCCGCCCCCGCGCGAGACGGGCCGGACTCGTCCGGCCCCACCCGCTCACGCCGCCGTCGGCCGTTGTCCTACGGAGCCGGACCGTCCGCCGGACCCTCCGCTGTACTCCCGGTCACCTGATCCGCCGACACCCGGTCGGTCGTTCCGGCGGTCGCCGCCAGGACGGCCAGGATGATGACGACGGCCACCGCGATGCCGAGCACGAGGGCCACCGCCCCGACCGTCGGGTGGTTCCAGAGGACGAGCGTCAGGGCTGCCGCCGCGATGACGGCACCGGTGGTCCAGGCGCGATGGTCCGTCAGCCAGCGGCCCGCGGAGCCGGTGTCGACGCCGGCGCGGCGCAGCCCGCGGCCGGCGGCCCTCGTGCTGCGGTCCGCGGCCTTGCGGACGGCGAGGGCGGGGCGCCCGGGACCGTACAGGTAGGCGAGCAGTGCCGTGATCACCGACACGACCAGCAGCGTGCGCGTGCTGTCGCGCAGGAAGCGGACGAAGGTGTCGTAGATGGCCGCGGCCGCGTCGGCGGGCAGTTCGGACGGCGGGACCGAGTCGAGGTAGACCCTTCTGACGACGGCCAGAGCGACGAGCAGCAGGACCATCATCACGCCCGCACCCGTCGCGGTGATCATCAGCATCACCCGGTGGGCCGGGTTGGTCCAGACGGCGAGCGCGGCGAGTACGACGGTCAGGACCGGCAGCCAGGTGCCGAGGATGTCCAGCAGCCGCATCGCGTCCTGTGCCTTGCCCAGCTCCTCGCTGTGGAACAGGGTGATCGTCCGGTCGGTGTCGGGGATGGCGGATGCCTTGTCGAAGCCGGCGTCGACGAGCCGCTCCCGCACCTGGTCGACGACCTCGCCCAGGTCCAGCTGGACGGTGTCGCCCTCGGCGCGCAGGGCTCCTTCGCGCTGGCCGGTGAGCATGCCGACCACCGCGGCCTGCGCACGCCGGTTGGCGCCCTCCCACGCCTGCTGGAAGACGTCGCTGGTGATGACGCGGGTGACGGTGCGGTCGACGACGGTCCGGACCGCGTTGCGCAGCGGACCCTCGAGGGACTCGGCGCCCTGCACGACGCGCGGGGGCGCCCCGGCGTCCTGGAGGGCCTTGGTGAGCGAGTCCGTCACCGCCTTGACGTCCACGTTGGCGACCACGCGGTCGGTGATCCGGTTGATCACCACGTCCTGCACGGCCGGATCCTTCGCCAGGGGGGCGACGGTCTGGACGTACCGGCCGGTGTCGGTGACCGTGTCCTGGATCCAGGCCGCTGCCACGGCGAGGGGTGCGAGCAGCAGGGCCAGTACGAGGAGGACGGAGGAGCCGGCCTGGCGCAGCCGCCGGTGGCGTATCGCCGCGTGCCGGCGCAGTCGCTCGAACTCCGCCCGTTCCTCGGCGGTGATGAGGTGGGGCTGGTCGTTCCGGTCGTGCCGGTCGGCGGATCCGCCGGAGCCCGGCGGGTCCGGGGGCGTTGCCGGGTTCATGGGGGCTTCTTTCCGAGTCCGAGTGCCTCGCGGGTGCGGCGGCCGCCGTTCATGCGGGTGCGGTGGGGGCCGTTCATGCGGGTGCGGTGGGCGCGGCGCCCGGACCCGTGGGGTGGGTTCTGCGCAGTGCGGCCCGCCAGGCGAGGGCGACCGCCGCCTCGGTCAGGCCGAGCAGCACCAGCCACAGGCCGAGCAGCCGGGTCAGGGCGTGGGCCGACTCGGCGGGCAGGGCGAGCACCACGATCCCGGCGACGATGCCGAGCACGCCGGCGGCCGCGAGGACGCCACGGTGCGGCAGATCCCTCAGGGCCAGCGCCGTGTAGAGGGTGAGGACGCCGGACACCAGCCACACCGCCCCGACGATCAGTGACAGCGCGGCGATCGTCTGCAACGGGTTCCTCAGGCACAGCACCCCGGCCAGGACGAACAGCACGGCCACGAGCAGTCCCGGCAGCCGTTCGTGTCCCTCCCGCGCGAAGACCGCCACGAACCGGAACGCCCCGGTCGCCAGCAGGTACAGGCCGATCAGCACGGCCAGGACGTGCAGGGTCGCGTCCGGCCAGACCAGCATCAGCACGCCCGGCACCAGCGTCGCCACGGCCGGTCCCAGGAGCCAGGTCCACGAACGGCCGAGGCGCGCGAGGACGTCTGCGGAGTCCTCCGGACCACGCGGCATGGTCATGGCTCCTCCTCGCGTGATCGGTGGCCGCCTCCCGACTCAGGCGGGGCGGTGTGCGAACAGGTGACCTCAGACTCCCGCCGGCCGCGCGCTGCCCGGCTCACCCCCTGCGGGTGACCCGCGTCGACGCGGCCGGGGCGGGCCCGGCAGAGGCCCACCGGCACACCGGCGCACGGGGATCAGTGCTTCAGGACGATCTTGAAGGTGATGATCAGCAGCCCGAGCAGCAGGTTGACCGACGCGGTGGCGGCCATCAGCCGCGGTGAGGCACCGGCGCGGCGGGCCGCGGCCACGGACCAGCCCACCTGGCCGGCCACGGCCACACAGAGCGCGAGCCAGAGGGCACCCCGCACGTCCAGCCCCAGCAGCGGGCTGACGGCCACCGCGACGGCCGGCGGCACGGCGGCCTTGACGATCGGCCACTCGTCGCGGCACACCTGCAGCATCACCCGCCCGTCCAGGGCCTGTTGCGCCAGCCGCGCCCCGAACAGCTGGGCATGCACATGCGCGACCCAGAACACCACCCCGGTCAGCAACAGCAGCAGCACCAGCTCGGTGCGGGGGAACTGGCCGAGCGAGCCCGCGCCGATCACCACGGAGGCGGCGAGCATGGACCCGTAGACCCCGCCGGTGTAGTCGGCGCGGGCCCGGCGGTCGGCACGGCGCGACCTGCGGGTCCGGGTCCCGGCGGGGCCGGCCGCGGCACTGGAGCCGGAACGGGAACGGGACACGCGACGCTCCTCCCGCACTCAGCGCGCCGACCCGGTCGGCCCGGCTGCCGGAGCCCGCGCCACCGGCTGCCGCGGACCGTCCTTCCGGGCAGCGGCGGGCAGGTGCGGCGTGACCAGGAAACTGGCGAGGGCGATGCCGCCGGTGGCCAGGACCGCCGCCTTCAGGCCGTTCAGCTGAGCGGAGGCGTAGGAGTCGGCCACGGCGTCGACCTCGGACGGCGGCAGCCCGGCACGCTCGGCCGCCGAGCGCACCTGATCGGTGGGGACGAAGGTGATACCGGCCTCGAGGGCGATGCCGACCTGCTCCCGGGTCTGCTCGGACAGCCGCGGGTCGTTCTCCACCTGGGCGGTGAAGGCGTGGGCCAGCGCGCCGATGAGGATGGACCCGATGAGCGCGGTGCCCAGCGCCGAGCCCAGGTTCTGCGCCGTGAACTGCAGGCCCCCGGCCTCGCTGCGTTCCTCCTCGCCCACGCCGGACTGGACGACGTTGCCGAGCTGCGAGGCGAGCAGGCCGACGCCCACGCCCAGCAGCGCCATGGCCCCGGCGAACTGGGCGTCGTCGATGGCCGGGTCGATGGTGGCCAGCAGCCACACGATGGCCGCCGTCAAGGTCACCAGGGCGAGCCGGACCACCCGGCGCGGTCCCATGATCCGCCCCAGCGACGACGCCGACAGGGAGGTGACGAACATGGTCACGGACACCGGGAGCAGCCGAAGCCCCGTCTCGAAGGCGTCGAAGCCCTGAACCACCTGCAAGTACAGCGGAATGCTGAAGAACAGGCCCAGCAGGATGAGGTTCTGGCTCGCCAGTGTCATCAGCCCGGACCGCAGCACCGGCCTGCCCAGCAGGGACAGATGCACCAGCGGGTCCGCTCCCTGGTGCTCCCGCCGCTTCTCCCAGTGCCGGAACAGGGCCAGGAGGGCCACCCCGGCCCCTACGACGAACAGCGTCGGGGCGAAGCCGAGGACGGTGAAGGGAGGATTGCGGGGCTGCACCCATCCCCAGCTGCTGCTCTGCAGCACCCCGAGCACGCCGAGCCCCAGACCGGCCGCGGACAGCACCGCACCGACGACGTCCAGCCGGGGACGCGGGCCGGCCGCGGCGGGCGCCGCGATCACCCGGCGGCACAGCAGGACGGCCACGACGACCACGACCTCGCCGGCGAACACCAGCCGCCAGGTGAGGTACGTCGTCACCCAGCCGCCCAGCAGCGGCCCGACCGCGATCCCCGCTCCGGCGAGCCCGCCGACGACCGCGTAGGCGACGGCCCGGTCCTTCCCGCTGTACGACTCGGCGACCAGGGCCGCCATGGCCGGCAGCACCATGGCGGCCCCCAGGCCCTCGATCACCGACCAGCCCAGCGTGAGCATCCACAGCGTGGGCGCCACCGCGGTCAGGGCGGACCCGACGGCATAGACGACCAGCCCCAGCAGGAACATGCGGCGGCGTCCCAGGATGTCCCCGAACCTGCCGCCGATGATCATGAAGGCGGCCATGACCAGCGCATAGAGGGTGATCACGGCCTGGATGGCGGTGACCTCGGTGCCGAAGTCCTCGACCAACTGGCTGATGGACACGTTCATCACCGAGGTGTCCAGGACCATCAGGAACTGGGCGGTGCCGAGGACGATCAGAGCCCGCCAGTGCTTCACACCGTCCACCTCGCAGAGTCGTCCGGCTCGGGCAGGCCGCCGGAGCCGACCGTGGGCGGTGAGCCGGCGCTCGCCTCGCTCCCATCGCAGCCCAGGGACGGGCCCGGTACCTCACCCGCCACGGGGGAACGGGGGCGCGCCGCCCCTGACCCGGCAACGCCCCGGCGAGGTCGTACCGCGGCATCGGCCGATCGGATGATGCCGCTTCGAGCGTGATGGCCGATGCCGGGCACCCGGCCCGTCGGCGACGCTCGTCGCATGACCACGGCGAGCACCAGGACGACCGCCTCTGGGCCGGTCGTCGAAGTCAGCGGCCTGCGCAAGTCCTACGGCGGGCGGACCGTCGTCGACGGCGTCTCCTTCGCGGTCGAGGAGGGCGAGATCTTCGGGATCCTCGGCCCGAACGGTGCCGGCAAGACCACCACCGTCGAGTGCGTCGAGGGCCTGCGCCTCCCCGACGCGGGCCGCATCCGTGTCGCCGGGCTCGACCCGGTCGCCGACCACGAGGCGGTGACGCGGGTCCTCGGCGCCCAGCTGCAGGAGAGCGAGCTCCAGCCCAAGCTCACCGTGCGCGAAGCGCTTCAGCTGTACGCCGCCCTGTACCCGAGCCCCGCCGACTGGCGTCCGCTCGCCGAACGCCTCGGCCTCACCGGGCAGCTCGCCACCCGGTTCGCCCAGCTCAGCGGCGGCCAGAAGCAGCGCCTGTTCATCGCGCTCGCGCTGGTCGGCAACCCGAGGATCGTGGTGCTCGACGAGCTGACCACCGGGCTCGACCCGCGCGCCCGCCGCGACACCTGGCAGCTCATCGAGGACGTCCGCGCCCGCGGCGTCACCGTCCTCCTCGTCACGCACTTCATGGAGGAGGCGCAGCGCCTGTGCGACCGGATCGCCCTGATCGACAACGGGCGGATCGCCGCGCTCGACACACCCCGCGGGCTGATCGGCCGCGCGGCGGGCTGCACCGTCATCTCGTTCACACCGTCGGAACCCCTCGACGACGAGGAGGTGGCCGCGCTGCCCGCGCTCGCCTCCGTCGAGCACAAGGACGGCCGGATCACGCTCGGCGGCACCGACGAGACCGTCAACGCGGTCATCTCGCTCCTCGCCCGGCGCCGGATCACCGCGCACCAGCTCCGCGTCACCGACGCCACGCTCGACGACGCCTTCCTCGACCTGACGACGACCTGATGCCCGAGACGCCGCTCACGGGACACCCGGACGGGAGCCGGACCATGACCGCCACTCAGACCCCCGATCAGACCCCCGATCAGACCCCCGACCAGACGCCCGATCAGACCCCCGACCAGACGCCCGATCAGACCGCCGATCAGACGTCCGACCGGACCACCGCCCGCCGGGGCGCCTCCCCCCGCAACGCCGTGCTGCGAGCCGAGGCCCGGCTCTTCGGCCGTGAACCCGGCAACCTCTTCTGGATCCTGGTGTTCCCGCCCCTGCTGCTGGCGATCCTCGGCTGCATCCCGCCGTTCCTGAAGGTCAGCGACGATCTCGGCGGCATCCGGCTCATCGACACCTATGTGCCCGTGGCCGTGCTGGTCGCCCTGATCGCGGCCGGAGTGCAGGCGATGCCGCCCGTCGTCACCGGCTACCGGGAGCGCGGCATCCTGCGCCGCATGTCGGCGACCCCGGTCCGCCCGTCCGCCCTGCTGTCCGCGCAGATGGCCCTGCACGGCGCCGCGGCCCTGGCGTCTGCGCTGCTGTCGCTCGCGGTGGGCCGGCTCGCCTTCGGCGTACAACTGCCGCAGCAGCCGTTCGGATACGTCCTCGCCCTGCTGCCGGCGGTCGCCGCCGCGCTGGCCATGGGTGCCCTGGTGGCGGCGCGTGCCCGCACCGCGAAGATCGCGGCCGCGGTCGGCTCCGCGGTGTTCTTCCCGAGCATGTTCTGCGCGGGCGTCTGGGTGCCCGTGGCCGCCATGCCGGACGTGCTCGCCCGCGTGGTCGGGTTCACCCCGTTCGGCGCGGCGGCCCGCGCCCTCGACCAGGCGGCCGCGGGCGACTGGCCGTCGCTGTCCCACCTGGGTGTGCTCGCCGCCTGGGCGGTGCTGCTGACGGCCGCGGCGAGCCGCTGGTTCCGGTGGGAGTAGGACGGCGCCCGTGCAGACTGGGGGGATGACGGCGGCGGACACGGACATCGAGCGGCGCTGGGAGCTGTTCCGCAGGTGGGGGCCGTACGGACTGCTCGGCGGCGCGACGATCCTGTCGGCGGCCACCGCCGAGCTGATGCCGAGCACGGCCGAACGGTACGCGGCCGCGGTGCTGGTGCTCGCGGCGTTCGCGCTGCAGCTGTACTGGGGTCGGGCCGGCCGGTCCCGCCCCGGGCCGACGCCCGCCGGGGCGGTGTACTACACCCTGCGCTGGGCGCTCGGCTTCGCGCTCACCTGGCTGAACCCCTTCTTCGCGTTCTACGCCGTCACCGGCTACTTCGACGCCGACAAGCTGCTTCCCGGAGGGAAACGGTGGCAGCGGGCCGGGCCGTTCGCCTGCTCGGTGGCGGTGGCCGGTTCGCAGGCCGGCGGGATGCCGTTCCGCAGCGGGGCCCAGTGGGCCCTGTTCGCCGGGCTGCTGGTGGTCAACAACGTGCTGCTGACGGTGATCAGCGACCTCTCCGCACAGGAGGAGGAACGCTCCCGCGTCCGAGCCGCCACCATCGCCGAACTCGAACGCACCAACGCCGCCCTCCAGCAGGCCCTCGACGAGAACGCCGCCCTGCACGCCCAACTCCTGCTGCAGGCAAGGGAAGCGGGCATCGCCGACGAGCGCAGGCGGCTGGCCGCGGAGATCCACGACACCATCGCGCAGGGCCTGACCGGCATCATCGCCCAGCTCCAGGTCGTCGCGAGCACACCCGACCCGGCGGCCGCCCACGAGCATGTGCGGCGCGCCGCCGACCTCGCCCGCCACAGCCTCGGCGAGGCCCGCCGCGCGGTGCAGAACCTCGCACCCGTGGCCCTGACCCACGACGGACTGCCCCAGGCCCTGGAGAAACTGGTCGCCCGGTGGTCCGAACAGAACGGCGTACGGGCCGACTTCACGCTCACCGGCACGGAGGAGCACCTGCACGCCGAGGTGTCGGCGACGCTGCTGCGCATCACCCAGGAGGCCCTGGCCAACGCCGCCCGGCACGCGTCCGCCTCGCGCGTCGGCGTCACGCTCAGCTTCATGGGCGACGAGGTCACCCTCGACGTGCGCGACGACGGCCGGGGCTTCGACCCGCTGACGCTGCCCGAGCGCACCGGAACCGGCGGCTTCGGCCTCGACGGCATGCGCGCCCGCGCCGAACGCATCGCCGGCTCGCTGACCGTCGAGTCCGAACCGGGGTACGGCACGGCGGTGTCGGCCCGCGTACCGTTGGTGCGCCATGACCGATGACGTGACCGATGACGAGAGCGTCGCCGTGCCCGAGGACGCCGTGCCCGGGGACGCCGTGCCCGAGGACGCCGTGCCCGGGGACGCCGTGCCCGGGGACGCCGCGATCTCCCTGCTCGTCGTCGACGACCATCCCGTGGTGAGGGACGGGCT
Source organism: Streptomyces thermospinosisporus (assembly GCF_039526425.1). Taxonomy (NCBI): domain Bacteria; kingdom Bacillati; phylum Actinomycetota; class Actinomycetes; order Kitasatosporales; family Streptomycetaceae; genus Streptomyces; species Streptomyces thermospinosisporus. The sequence goes on along the minus strand of NZ_BAAAIZ010000003.1, from coordinate 8,744 downwards.
GCGGGGCATGTTCGAGTCCGCGCCCGGCTTCACCGTGCTCGGCGAGGCGGCGAACGGTGTGGAGGCGGTCGCGCTGGTCGCCGAACTCGACCCGGACGTGGTCCTGATGGACCTGCGCATGCCGGGCGGCGGCGGGGTCGACGCCATCGCCGAACTGACCCGCCGCGGCGCCCGCGCCAAGGTCCTGGTCCTGACCACGTACGACACGGACTCCGACACCATCCCCGCGATCGAGGCGGGCGCGACGGGCTATCTGCTGAAGGACGCCCCGCGCGAGGAGCTGTTCGCCGCGGTGCGCGCGGCGGCGGAGGGCCGCACGGTGCTGTCCCCGGCGGTGGCCTCCCGCCTGGTCTCCGCGGTCCGCGCCCCCGCCCCCGCCAACGAGCCCCTCTCACCCCGCGAACGCGAGGTCCTCGCCCTGGTCGCCAAGGGCACCTCCAACCGCGAGATCGCCCGCGAGCTGTTCATCAGCGAGGCCACGGTGAAGACCCATCTCACCCACCTCTACGCCAAGCTGGGCGTCAACGACCGTGCGGCAGCGGTGGCGACGGCGTACGAACGGGGCATCCTGGGCGCCGGGCCGGCCGCCCTGCGATCTCCCGGTACTCGTCGATCGTGATGAGCCCGGCTTCCCACTCCTTGCGGGCTTCCTCGCGGGCCTGTCGGCGGGGGAACTCGAGCGCCTGCACGCTGGAGGTGTCGAAGCGGACGATCCACTCGTCATCGAGGTCCGGGTCGAAGCCGGAGGCGATCAGGTTGAGGTGCGGCAGCTCCGTGTGGTCCCAGAACTGGTACTCCTCGCGGTCGGCGTTCGCGTAGGTCCGCTCGGAGGCGTTGCCGACGATGCTTTCGGGCACGCCGAAGGCGGCCAGGATCTCGCCCTTGGCCGTGCTGGACAGCGTTTCGTAGGCCATCTCGCGGGGCCGGGCGGAGGTGTCGACGTAGGTGACGCCGCCGGGGCCGGTGCCGACGAGGGTGAGCTGTCCGGCGTTGTGCGCGCCGGGGGCCAGCCGCTTCTGTCCGGCGTTGTGCGCGCCGGGGGCCAGCCGCTTCTGGATGCGTTCGACTTCCCGCGGGTCGACGCCGTCCAGGTCGATACCGATGATGCCGCCGGGGCGGCCGTCGTTGTCGATGAAGCTGATGTTGTACGTGCGGGCCTTGACGTCCAGGTCGACGGACAGGCCCGCAGCCTCGAGCGGGGTTACCCCACAGTAAGGATCTGTTGGGTGAGGGTCCCGGATCCAGATGACGTGCCTGGGCAGCAGCTCCCGGACGTGGCCGCTGTAGTCCGTGAACTCGAAGTGCTTCACGTAGTCGGCGTTGCGGTCGTCGGGGATGATCTGGACGCGGTCGGGGGGAAGGAGGTCCAGGCGGACGAGGGTGCCGCCGCGTGAGTAGGTCTTCTCGATGAACACGCCCTTCTTGGACAGAAGGAGTTGCGCGCTCAGCCGCTTCTTGAAGACGTCGCCGGTTTCCAGCGGATTCGCCTGCTTGTTGAGGAGCTTCAACAGCGGGTGGCTGTCGAGCGTCTCCTCGAAGCGTCGTTCGTCGCCGCCGCGGCCGATCTGGATGGGGAGGGTGCTGGCGTGCTTGCTGATCGCTTCGACGGACTTGAAGGTCCAGATGGACCGTTCGTAGCCCTCGACAATGACGCGCTCCATGTCCCAGCCGTCCGCGCGGCCGGGTGTGCCCCATACGTTGGTGACGCCGGCGTACGTCATCGACACGTAGGCGTTGCCCGCGAGGAGGTCCTTCGTCTCGGTGGGTGGTGCGGCCGCGGCGGTGCGGGGGACGAGGAGTCCGCGGAGTGTGGGGAGGAACTGGCGGGCCATCAGGCGGCCCCCTCGTTCTCGTGCTCACGGGTGGTGAGCCACAGGCCGACGAGTACGACCGCCAGGGAGACGCCGATCCAGCCCAGCGGGGCGCAGAGGGCGAACGCGCAGCCGGTGAGGCCGCCGTATCCGAGGAGGCAGACGGCGGCGCGGGCGATGTGCGCCCAGCGTGCGGCGGTCGGCTTCGGGCGTATGAGGATGCCCGTGGTCAGGAGGCCGGCCATCGCTGCGGAGAGTCCGGCGGCCCAGTGGAGTGCGCCCAACGCGCCGAGGACGCCGAGCAGGCCGAACGCGGTGAGGAACAGGCCGGCGGCTTCACGCGCGAGCGCCCAGGAGGTTCGCTGAGTAGTCACGCCGCGCAGGTTGGGCAGTGGGCGGCGTTAGTGTCGCGCGGTCAGCGTGGGGGCCGGGACACTCCTCCGACGTAGGCTTCGATGCCGCGGCGCTGGATACGGCCGCCGGGGACGACGCGGGCGTTTCGGGGCGGGACGGGGATCTTCCGCTTCGCGCGGGTGCTCTGGTCTCCACCGATCAGGTGCCGGTTGTCGATCTTGGCCGCGCAGTCCTGCCCGGTGACTTCGTCGTACGGGCGCCTGCACCCCTTGCAGTAGACCTCGAGCGCGTCGATGCGCAGGCCCTCGGTCGCCTTGAAGCTGCCGCGGTAGTCGGCCACCTTCGCGACCTTCGGCGCGACCTCGATCTCCGCGGCGACGACCCAGACGTGCGACAGGTCGGGCTTCGCCTCGTCCGCAGGGGCCTCGGCCGGGCTGTCGGGTTCGGGCGTGGGCTCCTCCACGGTCTTGGTCTCGGGTGCGGGCGGCGCGTCCTCCGGGGCGAGCCAGGAGCACAGGGACTCTTGCAGGTGTGCCCTGCCGGTCTTGGACGAGAGGGGAGCTATCGCGGTAGTCACCGTTCCTCCGGGTCGCTGCGGGGTGACGTAAAGCGTCAACCCCCTTCACAGCCCAAACGTCAACGACGGTGATCTGTTACACGTCGTGCTCTGCTCTGTCCTCTACCAGCCGTGCACGGAGAACGGTTCGCCCTTGCGCCAGTGGGAGATGCCCAGCGCGTTGTAGGGAACGGTGTTGTCCGGCAGGTGGTCAGCGTCGTGCCAGGAAAGGCCGGCGCACTTGTGGGGCTCCATGTTGCGGGGTTCGCCTTCCCAGTGCCGGGCGGCGAAGAACCAGCCGACTCGGGGTTCGCCTTCGGGGTTCCGGAAGTGCATGACGTGCACGATCCGTAGGGCGTCTCGCTCGATGGTGACGCCGACCTCTTCAAGGGCCTCTCGCCGTACGGCGTCGAACACGTCCTCATCGTCGTCGAGCTTGCCGGAGGGGAGGTTCAGCATCCCGTCGGCGTAGCCGGTGCCTCGGCGTTCAGCGAGGCACACGGCGCCGTTGCGCTCCAGAATGAGCATCACGTCGTTCACGGGCTGCTGGGGCACTTGCTTCGTCCTCCGACCGGTGGGCGCTTCCCGGGAGGGGACTCTAGCGGGGATCAGACCGCGACCAGCCCCATCTCCTCAACTCGCTTCATCGTCCACTGGACACGCTCGCTGACCGTCAGTCCCACGGGCATTTCCAGCATCGGCACGCCCATGGTCCGGCACGCCTCGTAGATGGCCGTGTCTGCGTCGTCCTGGAGGTCCAGGACCTTCTCCCGCATGCGGTCGCCGCCGGCCTTCTGGTCGTAGCGGTCACGGCAGTACACGACGGCGTCGTAGGCGATTGGCATCCAGGCCCGGCACAGGGCTTCCGCGGCGGCCAGGACGGCGCCGGTGCCCGGTTCGGTGGGGTCGAGGACCAGGCCCGCGAGGGCGAGCACGTTCGCGGGGGTCTTGTCGGTGATGAGGACCTGGTGGTGACGAGCGGCGCGCAGGGGCACGGTGAAGTGCTGGGCGAGCAGGTCCAGCTCTGCGACGAGGTCGAAGTTCCCTTCTCCGTGGAGCACGATGCTCTCCATGAGGGGGCTGGTGCGGGCCGGTTCGCCGGTGCACGTGACGTTCACGCCCTGCTCTCGTAGGTGGGCGGTCAGCGCGTGGACGTACGTCGTCTTGCCCGCGGCTTGGGTGCCTTCGACGGCGATAACGCGGCACTCGCGGATGGGCACGGTTCCTCCAGGAGGGCGGTGAAGGTGGGCGTTTCGAGCCAGGACCAGGCGCCCTTGGCGCCTTCGGCGAGGACCTGGTTGACGTTCAGGCTGGTGTCCGGCCGTTGAGCGAGACCGGCGGTGAGGGCGGCAACGTAGGCGGTGGACACGGAGTGCCGGAGGTTCAGCACGCTGACCCGTTCCCGGCCCTCGGCGTCGCCGTCCTCGACCCAGGACCGGTGCCAGGCCGGCATGGACTTCTTGAGCAGTTCGGGCTGGGTGACGTCGAGGCCGAGTTCGGTGCACACGTCGACCAGGCGGCGGGAGGTCCCGGTGAGGAGGTGTCCCGCGTCGTACCGGGTGTCCACGTAGTGGCTGCTCTCGGGGTCGGCGTCGCGCCGCTGCCGCCACTGCTCCCGGGCCGCTTCAAGGATCGGGACAGCGTCCGTGGGGGCGTTGGCCTGGAGGACGGACAGGTCTGAACAGAACTGGTGGCCGGTGATGATGGTGGCCGTCTCCGCGGCTGAGGCCACGCACGCCGCAGCGTGCCGGATCAGGGCGTCCATCTCGCCGGGCTCGTCGACGTAGACGCTGGTCCACTCGAACGGTGTCGTCGACAGGTCGGGGGTCCGGTCTGCGGGCAGGTCGAGCCACGCCACGCTGTAGCAGAAGGGCCGTTGCCCGTTCTTGATCTTGTAGTTCTTCGTCCATTCGACGTCGATGGACGCGACCCGGATCGTTCCGGTGCGTGGGGTAGGCGGCTCCAACGCGCGAGCGGTGGGCATGCTGCTCGTGATGATCATGTGGTGTCTTCCTGGTGTCCGGTCGGGCCTTGCCAACGGGGCCCGACCGGACCGTACTAGGCGGCTTCCCTGCCCGAAGCCGAGTCGGGTCAGGCGGGGGTGTGCTGGGTTGAGAGCACGCCTCCCAGGAGGGAGGGAGCGGCCTCCCACGCCACCTGTCGAAGCATGTCCTCGACGTTCAGCTTGTCCTCCCAGTGCAGGCGGCGGGCGTGCTTGCCGCCGAGGAGAGCGGTGGTGACGGCGGACGAGAGGACGCTGCAGGCGAGGCCGTCGTGCGAGACCTTCTCGCGCCGTTGCCCGGCCAGGGCCTCGCACGCTTCCTGCGCCCGCGCCTGCTGGTGGGCGCCGGCGAACTGTCCGAGCGGGACCAGGTCGTGTGCCAGGGCGGTGTCGCTGACGAGTCCGGCCGGCCCGAGGTCGTGACTGGTGTCCACGCAGCGGGCGGTGGCCGGGTCGCGGCGGGCACGGTTCTTCCAGGCGTCCGCGAGGGCGGTCACGCCCGGATACCGTGGCTCGCCCTCGGCGCGGGGGAGCTGCTGCAGGACGTGCAGGTCGTCAGCACCGCTGTGCCAGGCGACGATCTGAGCCTTCCGCCGGGCCTGCACGAGCACGACGTCGAGTTGCCGTGCGATGGCCGTCGTCTCCTCCGGAGACTCCGGAAGCAGGACCCGGTAGCCGAAGTTCGCGAGGGGCGCGGAGACCTCGAGGGAACGGGTGCGGTGGACCTTCATGAACACCGCGGCGGAGCCCATGAGGACTATGTCCCCATCGGCTTCCCCCCAGATCAGAGAGAGCCCGGTCAGCCAGGTGGCCGGCTTCTGCACGGGCCGGGTCACCGAGCCGAACGGCGTCTCGGGCCAGGCCAAGTTCGTCCGTTCCAGCACGTCACACCCCCTGGGCCACGGCGTGGATCGAGCGGCCGACGTACTTCGAGACGTGGTTCTCCTTGAAGCGGTACCGCTTCCAGATTTCGCTGATGGGCTCCTCCAGGACGTTGCCCAGGTTCTCCCAGAGGTCCGGCGCGTCGTAGACCGGCCAGGCGCGCGCCGTTCCGTTCGGCTCGATGACGATCATGTGGCCCTCGTTCTCCGGGGTCCATGCCGTCAGCCGCAGGGCCGGGGACCACTGCATCTCGGCCCGCTGCTCCTTGAGCCGCGCGAAGGTGGTCTCTGCCTCCTCGGTGGTGATGAACTCGTGGTCGGCGAGGTTCAGGGCGTTGCCCTTGCGTAGCGGCAGGATCAGCTTCACCTTCGTCGCGCCGAGGACGTCGGCGATCTGCACGGTGTACGGCAGCACGGACAGGGTGGAGCGGTAGACGACGGCCGACAGGGCGAGGGGGATACCGGCCTCCTGCAGCGCGCGAACGCCGGCCATGGTCTTGTCGTAGTCGCCGCGCACGCGCTTGAAGGTGGCGCGTGGGCCCTCGAACCCGACGTTGGCGTACGCGATCTTCCCGGCGATGTTGCGCGCGTGGTCCAGGGCGTGCGTGGCGTTCGTGGGGACGGCAACGATGTGGTGGCCGGTGAAGATGTCGACGACTTCCCCGAAGTCTTTCCGCATCAGCGGCTCGCCGCCGGACAGGAAGACCCGGGCGACGCCGGCGAGGTGCTGGCGGATCTGGTCGAGCTGTTCGAGGGTCGGATCGGGCATCCGCAGGGTCTCGGAGCAGAACGAGCAGTCGTAGTCACAGAACTTCGTGACCTGCATGATCACCGAGAGCGGCGCCTGGAGCGTGGCCGCGATCGTGGCCACGTCGGCGTCTTTCGGGGCGTCGAAGTGCTGACCGTTGAACGCATACCCGACGCCGCCGCCGAGGTCCCTGTGCCTCTGCGGCGGCACGGTGAGCATCCCGAGGTCGGTCATGGTGTTCCTCCGTTGTCGATCCGAGGGGAGCGGCTGTTGCGCGCGCCCCGAGGGCCCGGCGCTGGGGCCTACGAGGGGGACGTTGGCCCCAGCGCCGTTCTCCGCCCGTGCCGACTGCCGTTGTCATGCGGGCGGAGCTTGCTGCCTGCCCGATGGCCGCAGAGCGAGTGTCATGAGGCCACCGGGCAGGGGATCTATGCGGCCGCGGCCAGGCCCTCGAGCAGCTCGTCGAGGCGGACGACCGTGAAAGAGCGGAGGCGCCGCACGAGTTGCGAGGCGAGGAAGGTTCCGAGGTTCCGGTGGCCGTAGGGCAGAGGGGCGTCAGGCTGTGCGACGACCCTCACCCCGTGTCCGTCCAGGCCGTACAGGGTTCCGGTGACCCCGTAGAGGGGCGCGCTCTTGACCAGGAAGACCAGGGGGTCGCCTTCGAGGTGCGGGCAGAGTCGTGCGGCGGCGCGCGCGTGCTTGCGGCACACGGGCGGCTGGTTGGTGATGATGCTCGGCTGGTCCAGGTCCTCGTCGCGGGGGCCGGCCAGGAAGATGAAGCCCAGCGGAGTACGCGCTGGCTGCGCGCAGACCTGGCAAACCATCGTCTGCATGCAGGCCATCTGCCGGTGGGGGTGCATCAGCTTCCACTGGGGCTCGCCGGTGATGCGGCCTTCGCCGTCGACGGGGTTCCACCCGCAGCGGGCCCAGAGCACGCCGCGCGGGTCGCGGTCTCGCGGGTCTTCGTCGGCGTAGTACAGCCGTGGGCCGGAACGGTGCCGGGTGATGATCAGGTTGTCCGGTGCTGCGTCTTCCCCTGCCCGCTGCGTGATGTAGGGGACCAGGGGGAGGGCTCTGTCGTTCGTCTGCACGGCCCGCGGGTTGTACGTCAGGCGGAGGGACGGGAAGGTCACGGCTCCTCCGTAAGGCACTGGTTGGTCACCAGGAGTTCGAGGAGTTCGTTGAGCGTCCACGCCATCTGTCGGACGTGTCTGACGGCCCGGCGGTGATCGCTGGGGGTCTCCTCGCTGCGGATCTCGCGGCCCCGAGCGACGAGGTCCGCGACGCGCTCGTCTCGCTCGTCGATCCGGGAGGTGATGGCGAGGTTCACCAGCCGCATCAGGTGGCCTCGGAGCCGCTGGGCGTGTTCGTCGACCTCGTCCTCGGTGGGCGAGTAGTCGTCGAGCACGGCCGCGTCGTCGTCGAGTAAGGAGCCGTCGACGTACGGCGCCCAGCGCTGCACCTTTTCGAGGACCCTCCGTAAGCCGTCCTCGGTGAAGGGCGGCACGGCCGCGCGAACGGGATGGGCCCAGCCCGGGGAGAGGACGGTCGTCATGCCTCAGTCGCCTCCGGCATGGCGAGCAGGCACCAGGTCTCGGCGCCGGTGGCGTCGGTCCCCCAGTCACCGCCCCGGCCCTTGGTGAGGGCGTCGACCAGCAGCAGGCCACGCCCCGATTCCTCGGTGTCCTTGGGGTGCTGGGCGGTGCACGCGCCGGGCATGCCGTCTCGCACCCTCACGCACAGGAACCCGTCCTCTTCCACGGTGATACTCAGGCTGATCTCCGTGGTGCCGCTGTGCTGGATGGCGTTGGTCAGCAGTTCCGAGACCACGAGCATCACGTCGTCCAGCATCGAGTCGAGTCCGCAGTAGCGGAGTCGCGCGGCCGCGATGCGGCGCATGATCCCGACCCGGCATGCGTCCTCACGGCGGGGTGGTAAGCCTCCGCCAGGGGCGGAGACCTTGAAGCGTTCGCTCATCACGTCTCTGCCGCGGCGGCATGGGACCGCGCGAGGCGCCCGTACGGCTGTCGTCGTCATCACGTCCTCTTGGGGGTCGGTCCGCCGGCGCCACAGGAGTCACGTTCCTGTATGCGTCTGGACACTCTCAGCGAGGGTGGTGATCAGCGTGGTACTGCACGCGGTGTCATCGCCATGTCGTGGAACTGCCGTCTCGGCGCCATTGAGGGTGGCGGACTGTCACCTGACTGCAAGCCAACTGCCATCTGGGCAAGTTGTGTTGCACTGGTCTGAGACGGCGGTATCCCCTTCGTGCAAAGGGAATGATCCGTAGGTGGGCCGCCATCAGGCCGAGGCGTGATATCTGGGGGCGAAGTGAGAAGCTGTTGTCTTTCCGGACGTGAGGACTGCGTTTGCGCTGGTGGGGCATAGGGTC
>NZ_BAAAIZ010000002.1:113078-136429 GCF_039526425.1 Streptomyces thermospinosisporus | reverse complement strand
CCGGCCGACCCCACAGCGGACCCCGCAGCCAACCCCTCGCCGGATCCCCCGGCCGACCCCGCGCCGGCTCCCGCAGCGGCCCCCTCGCCGGATCCCCCGGCCGACCCCACAGCGGACCCCGCAGCCAACCCCTCGCCGGATCCCCCGGCCGACCCCACAGCGGACCCCTCGGCGGATCCCTCGCCGGGGCCTCCCGCCTCCGCCTCCTTCCCGGCGCCCTCCCCCGGCGGCATCTCGGCGGCCGCGAGCAGGGTGCGGGCGCGGGCGACGGCCGCCCGGCCCGGCTGGCCGGCCTCGGTGTAGAGGTCCGCGGCCTGCTCCAGCAGGGAGGTGGCGGTGGCGAAGTCCTCCTTCTCGCCGGCCCGGTTGCCCTCCTCGGCCAGCAGGTCCGCGCGCAGGCGCGCGAGCGGCCCCACGGCCGGGTCCTCGGGGTGCCGGTAGCCGGGGTCGTCGACCAGCGTGCGCAGCCGGGCCCAGCAGGCGCGGGCGTCCGGGTGGCCCTGCTCCTCCAGTTCCCGGGCGCGGGCGACGAGTTCGGGGAGCGACTCGGGCACATCGGCGGACGGGGCGGGGGCGGCGGCCGGGGTGACCGGTGCGGCCGGGGTCACGTCGTCCAGGGTGCGGCTGCGCAGGGTCAGCTCCAGCCCGTCCACCAGCGGGGCCCGCTCGAGGCGCGCGGCGCGGCGGTCGGTGTGGGCGCTGGTGCCGTTACGGGCGTCGAAGCGGGCGGCGAGGTCGTCGGCGCGGCCGTGGATCTCGGCGCGCAGGGAGGCCACCGTCCAGGCGCGGCCCGCGTATCCGGCGGCGGGCAGATCGCCGTGACCGAGGGACTCCACGCGCTGCAGCAGGACCTCCACCCCGGTGAGGAAGTCGAGCTGCTCCAGCGGCGAGTCGACCTCCTCGAACATGGTCCGGTTCTCGGCGAGCAGCTCCAGACCGCGCGCCTCGTTGCCGGTGAGGGCGCAGAACTCCAGGTGCCGGCCGACCTCCCCGGCCATGGAGGGGTTGCGCCGGCAGGCGCGATAGCCGGCCAGGTGCAGGGTGCGGGCCTCGTCGGTGCGGCCGGTGCGCAGCAGCGGCAGCAGCGCGTACGAGATGGAGCGGGCGGGCTCCTCCTGGCATGACTCCTTGCCGGCGAGGACGGGCGCGAAGGTGGCCAGCGCCCGCTCGTCGTCGCCGGCGGCGAGGTGGTACCGGGCGCGGGTGCAGGTCTCGCAGGCCTCGCAGTCGCTGAGCCGGGTGCGGGTGCGGCTCGCCCACAGCTCGTAGGCGAGGTCGGTGTCCTCGCCGACGTGGGCGGCGAGCTGGTACGCCTGCCCGTAGTAGGGCTGGAGGCCGAGACCCGCCTTCTCGTAGCGGTCGCGCATCTCCTTGAGCCACTGGCGCAGGCTGGCCAGCGGTATCTCGGGCACCTGCATCAGGGCATTGGCCACCCACTTGAAGCGCCAGAACAGCGAGTGCCGCAGCCGGTCGTCGAAGAGGCCGGGCTGCTCGTCGAAGAGGGTGAGCAGGCGGGCGAAGACGACCGGCGACTTCCTCGGCTCGGCGCCGTAGGTGTACGCCTCGTGGAGTTCCAGGAGGGCGAGGATGAGCGGCCGGGGCTCGCCGAACTGCTCGGCGGCGTCGACGAGTTCCTCGGCGGTGACGGTACGGGTGCGGCCGTAGGGGCGCTGGTCGTTCTCGCTCAGCGCCTGGTACAGCTCGTCGATGGTCTGGGGTGGGGTCGGCATGGTCAGCTGTCCTTGCGCAGGGCGTGGGCGAGAAGGTCGAGGAAGGAACGGTTGATCAGGCTCGACTCGGCGGGCCTGAGCGGGCGGCGGGAGAGCATCGCGGCCTGGCCGTAGAGGGCTTCGGCGCTGGTGCGGGCCAGCTCGGGTTCGTCGATGGTGAGGGCGGTGCGGACCAGCGGGTTGAGCTGGTTGAGGATGAGCTGGGCGCGCGGGACCTCCTGGCGCAGGGCGCCGAGGATGTCGCCCCATACGCCGCCCTCCTGCTCGCGGGCCAGCTGGGAGCGGGTGCGCTCGTGGCGGGCCTCGCGGCTGTCCATGAGCAGGGCGGGGGCGGAGGCGGGCTGGAAGCTGCGCAGCGCCACGTCGCAGTCGAAGACGGCGAGCGCCTCCCGCGCCTGGGCGAGGTAGGGCGCGGCGGCCAGCTCGGTCTCCCGGTCGACCGGGTCGAGGTGGGCGGTGAGGGTCGCGGGGTCGAGGTCGGCGACGCTGACCTCGGGCCGGACCTCGGGCAGCCGGTGCACCAGGTCCCGGTCGTAGGTGTAGCCGCCGTTGACGACGCCCAGGCCGGCGGCCGAGGCGATCGCGGCGATCTGCCGGAACTCCTCCACGGTGGAGGTGACCAGCACGGTGCGGTGGGTGCGCGCGAACTCGTCGAGGGTGCAGTGCCCGTCGGTGGTCTCGAACGGCAGCCAGGGCAGCAGCATCCGCAGGATCTCGTCGTCGTGCACGGCGAGCGACTTCACCGCCAGGTGGTGTGCCTGGAGGAAGCGGCCGAGCAGGTCGGGGTCGCTGGCGGCGGCCCGGGCGATCCAGGCGCGCAGCCGCTCGGCGAGCGCGTCACGGACGGCGGCCAGGGTGTCGTCCTCGTACAGGGACTCGCGCGACGCGGTCGGGCGCAGGCTTTCGGCGTCGACGACGCAGCGGACGAAGAACGCCCAGTCGGGCAGGATCTCCTCGGCCTGCTCGGACAGCAGCATGCCCTTGAGGTGCACCCGGTGCCCGTGGCGGCGCCCGGCCGGTACGGCCTCGGGCAGCACACAGGCGATGCCCTTCAGGCCGACGGCCGGCAGGTCCAGCTCGATGGTGTCCAGCGGGGTGAAGCCGAAGACCTCCTCGCCGTAAGCGGAGAGCGCGCGGGACCGGGCGCCGGGCGTGGGGTAGCTGCGCGACCAGGGCGCGGGCTCGGGGTTCACCGGGGCCGCCGGGCCGCCGGAGCCGTCGTCGAAGGTGACCGGGTGGCGCAGCAGCGACCCGAAGTGCCGGGCCAGCGCGTGGACCTGGGCGGGGCGGGTCCACTCGGCGGCGTCCGCGCGCGGGGTCAGCGTGACCGTCGTCCCGGGGCGGGGGCGTGCGGAGGCGGGCAGGGTGCGCACGCTGTACGAGCCGTCGCCGCGGCCCCGCCATTCGACGGCCGGGGCGTCCGGGGTGCGGGCGGAGCGGCTGACGACATGGATCTCGTCGGCGACCAGGAAGCAGGACAGCAGGCCGATGCCGAACTGGCCGATGAAGTCGGCGCGCTGCTCGGCGATCCGCTCGGCGCGCTTGCTGCTGCGGCCGATGGTGGCGAGGAAGGTGTGCACATCGGCCTCGGTGAGTCCGACGCCGTCGTCCTCGACGCGCACCACCGAGCCGTCGGCGTACAGCCGGATGCCGAACGTGCCCGCGGGGGCGTCCGGTTCGAGGGCGTGCCGGGCGGTGAGCGCGTCCACCGCGTTCTGCATCAGTTCGCGCAGGTAGACGCGGGGGCTGGAGTAGAGGTGGTGGGAGAGCAGGTCGACGAGGCCGCGCAGGTCGACCTGGAAGGTGCGGTCGGCGGCGTTCTGGGACAGGGTCATCGGCAGTCCGGGGGTCAGGGTCAGGCGTCGGCGGTGGGTGTGTCGGGGAGCAGGCGGCTCAGAAGGCCTTGCGGAACCGTGCGTAGGCCCTCTGCGGCGCCGCCATGTACGTCCACGGCCACTCGGTGTACGCGCCGTCCAGCTCGCGGAAGACATGGGAGGCGGTGCTGCTGCCGGCCAGGGAGAGGGCCATGGCGAACATGTTGTAGTCGCCCTGCCAGCCGAGCCGGCGCTCATAGGCGTGGTGCAGGATGCTGCGCTCCGCCGCCTGCCTCAGCTCGGCGCGGATCCTGGGCTGCTGCAGCACGTCCTTGTCGTCGGACTCCACCCACTCCTCGATGTACGCCATGGCGAGGATGCAGCCGAGCCGGTGGCCGTCGGGTGCGGCGGCGTAGGTCTCGCGGGCGTACTGCAGGGCCTGCCCCGGCTCACCGCCCCAGCGGGGCTGGAGCTGGGAGAGCCATTCGCAGTGGCTCGCCAGGTCCAGCGGGTCGCGGCGCAGGGCGGCGTCGCGCCGGGTCTCCGCGACCGGGTTGCCGAGCGACATGCCGCGCGCGGAGGTGAGGAGATGGCGCCACGGCGTGATCCACTCCGGGCGCAGCTCTGCCGCTTCCAGCAGATGGTCCTCGGCGATGCGGAGCCGCTCGTAGAAGATCTGCCACTGCTCCCGGGTGACGTTCACGGCGCGTTCGGCGGTGCGGGCCTCCCAGCCCCAGCGGATGTGCCGGGCCCCGGATATCAGCAGGGCGGTCGCCCGGTGCTCCTTGTCCTCCTCGGCGGCCCGGACGATCCAGTCCTGCACGCCGTCCAGGGTGGCCAACTCCCCGAGGACGGCGTGGTCGCGGCCCGGGTCGAAGGGGGCGAGGGCCGCCTTGACGGCCTCCCAGTCGCCCGCCTCGGCGGCCTCGATCAGGGCGAGCACCCGCGTGTCGCCGAGCGCGATCAGTTCGTACACGCCGTTCTTGCGACGGCGCGGAGCGGGCAGAGCGTACGGATCGCCGTCCGGATTCTCCCCGCCCCTGCCGAACAGACTGCCGAACATGCCGCGCCCTCCCCTGGTTCCGCGTGATCATTGCGGTGCAGCATAAGGGCGCACACCGACATCGCATCCACAGGGTTTTCCCCAGAGCTTCACGGCTCTCCGCCCCGGAGCTTCACGGCTCTCCGCCCCGGAGCTTCACGGCTCCAGGACCGCGGAGCTTCACGGCTCCAGGACCGCACAGCACCGGTCCGCGGAAGCCTCACAGCACCCGGTCCGCGGAAGCCCCACGGCACTCTGCCCGCGGAAGCCCCACAGCTCTCGGCCCGCGGAAGCCCCGCGGCCCGGGTGCACCGGAGCCGCGCGGCTCGTCGCGGACGGGCGGCCGTCCGGCGGTGGTTCAGCCGGTGGTGTCCGGCCAGGGCACCTGCGGCGACCGGTAGTAGCCGATGCCGAGGGCCTCCCAGCGCGGAGCCTGGGCGGCCAGCCGCTCGCGGTAGTCCGCCCAGTCATGCGTTGCGGCCGGTGACCAGCCGAGCTCGGCGACGCCGGGCAGCCTCGGGAAGGCCATGAACTCCAGGTGCCCGGAGTTCTCCAGCGTCTCCGTCCACAGCGGCGCCTCCACGCCGCGGATCGCGGAGGCGGGGGCGCCGGGCAGATAGGCGCCCGGGTCCCAGTCGTAGGACCGCTGCACCTCGACATAGCCGGCCCAGGACAGGCCGAGCGGGGTGTTCCTGTCGTACTTCATGTCGAGGTAGACCCGGTCGGCGGGCGAGAGGATCAGCCCGGTGCCGTTGCGCGCGGCGGCGGCCACGCGTTCCTTCTCCGCGTCGCTGGTGCGGTCCAGGCCCCAGTACTGCACGAGCGCGCCGGGCGCCGGGTCGGCGCCGGTGAGCTGGTGCCAGCCGATGACGGTCTTGCCGTACTTGGCCACGACCGGCTGCACGCGGTCCATGAACGTCACGTACTCGTCGTGCGGGGTGGCGTGCGCCTCGTCGCCGCCGATGTGCAGATAGCGGCCGGGGGTGAGCGCGGCCACCTCGCGGATCACGTCCTCGACGAAGTCGTAGGTGATCTCCTTGCCGGTGCACAGCGAGCTGAAGCCGACCGCGGTGCCGGTGTACAGGGGCGGTGCCACGCCGTCGCAGTTGAGCGGGGCGTAGGAGGCGAGGGCGGCGTTGGTGTGGCCCGGCATGTCGATCTCGGGCACGACCTCCAGGTGGCGGGAGGCGGCGTAGCGGACGATCTCCTTGTAGTCGGCCTTGGTGTAGGAGCCCCCGGGGCCGCCGCCGACCTCGGTGGAGCCGCCGTAGGTGGCCAGGCGCGGCCAGGAGTCGATGGCGATGCGCCAGCCCTGGTCGTCGCTGAGGTGCAGGTGCAGCTTGTTGAGCTTGTAGAGGGCGATCCGGTCGATGTAGCGCTTGACCTCGGCGACGGAGAAGAAGTGCCGGGAGACGTCCAGCATGGCGCCGCGCCAGCGGAAGCGCGGGCGGTCCTCGATGGTGCCGCCGGCGACCAGCCAGGGGCCGGGCTGCACGGTGTCCTTCTCCACGGCGGAGGGCAGCAGCTGACGGAGCGTCTGCACGCCGTGGAAGAGCCCGGCGGGCCGCGCGGCGGTGATGGTGACGCCGGAGCGCCCGCTGCGCAGGCGGTACCCCTCGTCGCCGAAGGGGCCCTTGCCCAGGCGGAGCTGGATGCCGCCATGGCCGTGGGTGGTGACCGGGAGCCGGTAGCCGGTGGAGGGCCGCAGGACGTCGGCGAGGTACTGCCCGACGGAGCGGGCCTCGCGTGAGCCGTCGGTGCGGATGTGGGTGCTGCGGGTGATGCGGTAGGGGGAGCCGCCCGGCTGCACCGAGGCGGGGGCCGGGACGACGCGATCGAGCGGGACGGGGGCGGGGGTCCGGTTCTCTGCCGCCGCGGGGGCGGCCCCGGTGACGGAGACGCCGAGGGCCGTGGCGAGCAGCAGGGAACCGAGAAGGCGGAACGTTCTGTGGTGCGGTCGTACACAGCGTTCTCTCACAACCGTGTCCCTTCCGTGCGCAGTTGCGCTCAAAGAGGTCTGGACCACCCTCTCGCGAGTGAGGTGGAACAATCCAGACCATGGCGGAAATCATCCAGAGGGACGGCACCTGGACCTTCGACGGCGATGCACTCCGGCTGACCCCCGGACGGGACAAGAGCGTCGGTCTGCTGCGCAGGACCCTGGGCGAACTGGTGGTGCCGCTGGGCGCGTTGGCGGGGATCTCGTTCGAGCACGGCAAGAAGTCGGGGCGGCTCAGGCTGCGGCTGCGCGACGGCGCCGACCCGCTGCTGCTGGCGACCGGCGGACGGCTGACCGAGCCGCACGACCCGTACCAGCTGGTGGTGGACTCCGACCGGTACGGCGTCGCCGAGTACTTCGTGGACGAGGTGCGCAACGCCCTGCTGCTGGACGAGGTCCCCTCCGGCCCGGTGGACTCCTGTCTGCTGCCGGGTCCCGCCGTCCCGCTGTCCGTCTCCGCCGGGGACGGCACGGTGAGCTTCGACGGGGAGCGGGTCCGCCTGGAGTGGAACTGGAAGACGGAGGACGCCAAGGCCGCCGCGGGCACCCGCACCCTGGCGCTTCAGGACATCGCCTCCGTGGACTGGCAGCCGGCCGCCGGTCTGGAGAACGGCCATCTGCGGTTCCATGTGCGGGGCGCCGCGACCAAGGCGCCCGCGAAGTACGACCCGAACGCGGTGGAGCTGTGGGGCTTCAAGAAGGACCCGCTGATGGCGCTGGTCGCCGCCGCCGTCCAGGCCCGCCTGCCCCACCCGAAGGCGGCCGGCCCGGCCCACAGCCTCCACAAGGCACCGGACGCCTCCGCGCCGGCTGCCGCCGACCCGCCCCCGGCTCCCGCTCCCGCCCGGGCCGAGGACGATCATGACGCCCTGCTCCGCCGCCTGCGCGAGCTGGGCGAACTGCACCGTTCCGGGGTGCTCACCGACGAGGAGTTCTCCCTGGCCAAGCAGGCGATCCTGAGGCGTATGTAGCAGGACCGCCACAGTCCTGCCCGATATCGGGCAGAATTCTTGCGTCAGAGTCCCCGGTACTCCAGGATCATCGAGTGCACGACGAACTTGTTGATCATCTGACGCGGTCCACGCCCCTCAGCCGGGGCGAGGCGCTGCGGGTGATCCAGGACGTGCTCGCCTACTTCGACGAGACGACCGAGGAGTACGTCCGTCGCCGCCACCGCGAGCTCCAGGCCCAGGGCCTGGTGAACGCGGCGATCTTCGAACGGATCTCGGCGGACCTCAGATATCGCGCGGTGGCCCCGCCGGAGCTCTCGCTCCGGCAGCTGCGGCGCATCGTCTACGGCTAGGAACACACCCATATGTGCGGAATCGTCGGATACATCGGCAGGCGTGAGGTCGCTCCCCTGCTGCTCGAGGGACTGCAGCGCCTGGAGTACCGGGGCTACGACTCGGCGGGCATCGTCGTGACGTCCCCGAAGACAGCCGGCCTGAAGATGGTCAAGGCCAAGGGCCGGGTGCGCGACCTGGAGGCCAAGGTCCCCGCCCGCTTCAAGGGCACGGTGGGCATCGCCCACACCCGCTGGGCCACCCACGGCGCCCCCTCCGACGTCAACGCCCACCCCCACCTGGACGCCGAGGGCAAGGTCGCCGTCGTCCACAACGGCATCATCGACAACGCCGCCGACCTGCGCCGCAAGCTGGAGGCGGACGGCGTGGAGTTCCTCTCCGAGACGGACACCGAGGTGATCGTCCACCTCATCGCCCGCTCGCAGGCTCAGAAGCTGGAGGACAAGGTCCGCGAGACCGTGCGCCTCATCGAGGGCACCTACGGCATCGCCGTGGTGCACGCCGACTTCCCGGACCGCATCGTGGTGGCCCGCAACGGCTCCCCGGTGGTGCTCGGCATCGGCGAGAAGGAGATGTTCGTAGCCTCGGACATCGCCGCGCTGGTCGCCCACACCCGCCAGATCGTCACCCTGGACGACGGCGAGATGGCCACCCTCAAGGCGGACGACTTCCGCACCTACACCACCGAGGGCACCCGCACCACGGCCGAGCCCACCACCGTGGAGTGGGAGGCCGCCTCCTACGACATGGGCGGCCACGACACCTACATGCACAAGGAGATCCACGAGCAGGCCGACGCCGTGGACCGGGTGCTGCGCGGCCGGATCGACGACCGCTTCTCCACCGTGCACCTCGGCGGCCTCAACCTGGACGCCCGCGAGGCCCGCCGGATCCGCCGGGTGAAGATCCTGGGCTGCGGCACCTCGTACCACGCGGGCATGATCGGCGCCCAGATGATCGAGGAGCTGGCCCGCATCCCCGCCGACGCCGAGCCGGCCTCGGAGTTCCGCTACCGCAACGCGGTCGTGGACCCCGACACCCTCTACGTCGCCGTCTCCCAGTCCGGTGAGACCTACGACGTGCTGGCGGCGGTGCAGGAGCTGAAGCGCAAGGGCGCCCGGGTCCTCGGCGTGGTCAATGTGGTGGGCTCCGCGATCGCCCGCGAGGCGGACGGCGGCATCTACGTCCACGCCGGCCCGGAGGTCTGCGTGGTCTCCACCAAGTGCTTCACCAACACCTGCGTCGCCTTCGCCCTGCTCGCCCTGCACCTCGGCCGCACCCGCGACCTCTCGGTCCGCGACGGCAAGCGGATCATCGAGGGCCTGCGCAAGCTTCCGGAGCAGATCGCGGAGATGCTCAAGCAGGAGGAGGAGATCAAGCAGCTTGCGCTGAAGTACGCCGAGGCCCGCTCGATGCTCTTCATCGGCCGGGTCCGCGGCTACCCGGTGGCCCGCGAGGCGTCCCTGAAGCTCAAGGAGGTCTCGTACATCCACGCCGAGGCCTACCCCGCCTCCGAGCTCAAGCACGGCCCGCTGGCCCTGATCGAGCCGGCCCTGCCGACGGTCGCCATCGTCCCGGACGACGACCTGCTGGAGAAGAACCGCGCCGCGATGGAGGAGATCAAGGCCCGCAGCGGCCAGATCCTCGCAGTGGCGCACCAGGAGGAGTCCAAGGCCGACCACACGATCGTGGTGCCGAAGAACGAGGACGAGCTCGACCCCATCCTGATGGGCATCCCGCTCCAGCTCCTCGCCTACCACACGGCCCTGGCCCTGGGCCGGGACATCGACAAGCCCCGCAACCTCGCCAAGTCGGTGACGGTGGAGTAGGACCCGGCCGGCGACGGTCGAGCAGGGCCTGACCGGTGACGGTCGGGCAACCCGACCGAGGACCCGGCGCCGACGGCCGGGCAGGACCCGCTCAGACGTCCGAACGGACCCCAGGTGTGCCACCCACACACCGGGGTCCGTTCTCGTTCGCCGGGAGCCGCCCAACTCCCGGCCGCCGACGGGATGTCACACGGCTAGCCGGTGGCCGTCACTCCCCGGCCCGCGCGCCGCGGAAGCACCGTCGGCCAGTGCGCGTACGCGGCCGTCGCCGCGTACCAGGCGACCGCCCCCGCCGCGACGGCGAACCAGCCGCCCACCTTCGCCAGGCCGTCGTTGCCGGCGAACGAGGCGACCGCCATCAGGACCAGCGCGACCAGGAACAACCCGTAGGTGCCCTTGGCGAGTTGGTCGCCCGGTGCCGCGGTGAGGGTCAGCGCCACCAGCGCGAACAGCAGCAGGAACAGGCCCGTGGCGTTGGCGGACGCCGGCTCGGCGACCGCCCAGGTGAACCACAGGGCGCCGAGGACCGTGTACGCCGTTCCGGAGACCGAGTCACGGTCGCGGAAGGCGAACAGCCCCACGAGGAACAGTGCGACACCGCCCACGTACTGGGCGATGGATCCGGCATCGGCCGCGGTCACGCCGTTGATGACCTCGGTGGTCCCCAGGCCGAAGGCCAGCAGGGTGATGCCCAGGGCGAGTCGGCCGACCACGGTGGTGATTCCGCTTCCCGCGGAGACGTCGTTGTCCACGGCGGGCTCCCTTCGTGCATGTGCAGTTGTGCGGTGAGCGATATATGCCCTTCACAAGGGCACAAACACCTCTACGCGTGAGTAGGTTCACACATCCGCGGAAGGGGCTGACGGGTTCCCAGATCTCATCTCGCCTGGGACAACGAGCAGTTACGGAATCACAACGACGGGCCGCTGCGCCCGCTTGGCGAGCCGGCCGGCCACCGAGCCGAAGATCCGGCCCACGATGCCGTGCGTGGAGCCCACCACGATCGCGTCGGCCTCGTACTCCCGGCCGACCTCTTCCAGTTCGTGACAGATGTCACCGCCGCGCTCGACCAGGATCCAGGGCACCTCGGCGAGGTAGTCGGCACAGGCCAGCTCCAGGCCCAGCACCTCGGTGCGGTGATCCGGGACGTCCACGAAGACCGGCGGCTCGCAGCCGGCCCACACCGTGGTCGGCAGCCGGTTGGCGACATGGACGATGATCAGTCCGGAGCCGGAGCGCCGCGCCATGCCGATCGCATAGGCGAGGGCCCGCTCGCTGGAGGTGGAGCCGTCGAAGCCGACGACCACTCCATGCCGGAAGGCGGGATCACAGGAATGGCGTGGCTGTTCCGCCGCCAGAGGATCGGCCGCCGTCGGGTCGGCGACCGGCCGCTTGCGGTCCGCTGGTTCGAAGAATTCGTGACCGGCCATGGCTGTCTCGGCGTTGTGATCCTTTTATGGGGGACGACAGTGTGCGGCGGAGCTGTGTCCGGGAATGGTCTTCCCAACCCCATACCCCCAAGGGTACGGCGGCACGCCTCCTAAGCCCAGATCCCGTACACGCTGGCAGCGGGTTTCCCGGAGCATGCACGAGCCGGTGCCCGTAACGCAACGGTTGCTGCGTTGTACAGGCGGTTTGCACAGGATTCAACATTCCTCTGCTCTCCGGGCTCGTCCCGCTGCTTTCCCGGTTGTCGCACCGGGAAACGCGGGGACGGTGCAGTGACCGAGAGCAGCGCCGCGCGTTGAACTTCGTGAGCCACGCCACAGGGAGCACGCCATGCCCGGACCCGGTCCAGCCCCGGAGGCGGACCGCGCGATCACCGACGTGGTCCGCTGGGCGGCGTTCAGCTGTCTGCTCGTCCCCGTCGTCCTGCTGTGGTGCGGCTCCTCCCTGGCCGGCGCCACCGGCGTTGCCCTGGGCCTCGCCGCCGTCACCGGCGCCTGTCACGCCTTGATCCACCGCTCCGCGCAGGCCGCCGCCCGGCCGCTCGAGGGCGGTCCGGCGGGCGCCGCGCCCGCCGGAACACCGCCGCCGCAGATGTCGCCGGAGGCCGGTGCGCCGCGGCGCGACCGGCGCCGCCGGCCGTCAACGGCCGCCCTCCGTAGCCGGGGTGGCACCCACCGAAGCGGGCGGCGCGGCGGAGATACACCGGTCGGCTGACCGGTTTCCATGCACCGGGCCGCATGTTTTCAGCCAACTTCTGGTTCCTGTGCATCACCGCCCCCGACCACCCGGTAACCCGCATCCGACCTGCACGGAAAGGGTCGCACGGGGTCTGCACACCCTACGGGGTTTGGCCACTGCGACGAGGCGCACTTCCCTGCGCCCTCCCCTAGTGCAACGCTTCGTGATCGAATGCTTCACGCCAAGTTGCCAAGTCGACAATGAGCCGGGTGCCGAACTGGCCACCCGGGCGCGACCGGACACAGTAGATTCGATCTTGACTGTTACGGCGGGGGACTCGTGCAAAACCGAGGGGAAACGTGCAGGAGCGACACGACCGAGGAGCCGCGACCACCGAGGGGGGCTTAGCAGCATGAGCCACGACTCCACTGCCGCGCCGGAAACCGCGGCCCGGAAACTCGCCGGGCGCCGCCGCAAGGAGATCGTCGCGGTGCTGCTGTTCGGCGGCGGCCCCATTTTCGAGAGTTCCATACCTTTGTCGGTGTTCGGGGTTGACCGCCAGGACGCCGGCGTGCCGCGCTACCGACTGCTGGTGTGCGGCGGCGAGGAAGGCCCGCTGCGGACCACAGGGGGCCTGGAACTCACCGCGCCACACGGTCTGGAAGCGATCTCCCGCGCGGGCACGGTCGTCGTACCGGCCTGGCGCTCGATCACCTCACCGCCACCGGAGGAGGCGCTGGAGGCGCTGCGCCGCGCCCACGAGGAGGGCGCCCGCATCGTCGGGCTGTGCACCGGCGCCTTCGTCCTCGCGGCGGCGGGACTGCTGGACGGCCGTCCGGCGACGACCCACTGGATGTACGCACCGACGCTGGCGAAACGCTATCCGTCGGTGCACGTCGATCCCCGCGAACTCTTCGTGGACGACGGCGACGTGCTCACCTCCGCGGGCACGGCCGCCGGGATCGACCTGTGTCTGCACATCGTGCGCACCGACCACGGCAACGAGGCGGCCGGAGCGCTCGCCCGCCGTCTGGTGGTGCCGCCGCGCCGGAGCGGAGGCCAGGAACGCTACCTGGACCGCTCTTTACCGGAGGAGATCGGCGCCGACCCGCTCGCCGAGGTCGTCGCCTGGGCGCTGGAGCACCTCCACGAGCAGTTCGACGTGGAGACGCTGGCGGCCCGTGCGTACATGAGCCGTCGTACGTTCGACCGCCGCTTCCGCTCGCTGACCGGCAGTGCGCCGCTGCAGTGGCTGATCACCCAGCGGGTGCTGCAGGCGCAGCGGCTGCTTGAGACGTCGGACTACTCGGTGGACGAGGTCGCCGGCCGCTGCGGCTTCCGCTCACCGGTGGCGCTGCGCGGGCACTTCCGGCGGCAGCTGGGCTCCTCCCCGGCCGCCTACCGGGCCGCCTACCGTGCGCGGCGCCCGCAGGGCGAGCGGAACCAGGACGCCGGCGGCGGTGCGCAGACCGCGCAGGGCGGCCCGGCCGCTCCGGAACCGCAGCAGCCTCCGGCCCGGCCGCAGGCGTCGCTGCACCCGGAGGGCCAGGTCCCGCACCAGTCCCGGCGCCCGGCGAGCGCCGCGCTGGGCCTGACGGCCGCGGGCAGCGTCCCGGGCCAGCGCGGCGCACCGTGAGCCGGCCGCCACGATGAGCGATGCAACGGGCCGGGGGCCTTGAGGCCCCCGGCCCGTCCCCATGCCTCCACCGCCCGCGGCGGGCACAAGAGCGACGACCGCCACACCTCCTGCGCCGCGGTGCGCCGTAGGGTGAGACACATGAACGATCGCATGGTGTGGATCGACTGCGAGATGACCGGCCTCTCGCTGTCGGACGACGCGCTCATCGAGGTGGCCGCCCTCGTCACCGACTCCGAGCTGAACGTGCTCGGGGAGGGCGTGGACATCGTCATCCGTCCGCCGGAGCGGGCACTGGAGACGATGCCGGAGGTGGTGCGTCAGATGCACACCGCGTCCGGGCTGCTCGCCGAGCTGGAGGGCGGCACGACACTCGAGGACGCCGAGCAGCAGGTCCTCGCGTATGTGAAGGAGCACGTCAAGGAGCCGGGCAAGGCCCCGCTGTGCGGAAACTCGGTCGGTACCGACCGCGGGTTCCTCCTGCGCGACATGCCCACCCTGGAGGACTACCTCCACTACCGCATCGTCGACGTCTCGTCGATCAAGGAGCTGGCGCGCCGCTGGTACCCGCGGGCCTACTTCAACAGCCCCGAGAAGAACGGCAACCACCGCGCCCTCGCCGACATCCGCGAGTCCATCGCGGAGCTGCGCTACTACCGCGAGGCCATCTTCGTGCCGCAGCCGGGGCCCGATTCCGACACCGCGAAGAAGATCGCCGCCAAGTACGTCCTGCCTGCTCAGTAGGCAGAACGGGGGCAAACGGGGGGCCTGGAGGGGGCGCCGCACAAGTCGTGCGCGAGCACCCCTTCGGACCCTGTACACTTTTTCTCGGCCGGTCAGGGAGAGCGACTTCTTCCCAGCACCGGTCGTGGTGGGTGTAGCTCAGCTGGTAGAGCACCTGGTTGTGGTCCAGGATGTCGCGGGTTCAAGTCCCGTCACTCACCCTGAATGCCGAGGGGCTGACCTGTGAAAACGGGTCAGCCCCTCGGCGTTGTCCGGGGCCTCCGGCGCTCAGGACGACGACCGCTCCACCAGCTCCGTCGGCAGCACCACGTGGCGGCGCTCGAGGGCGCGGGAGACCGCCGGGCGGCGGTCGGCTATCTCGGCGAGCAGCAGGTCGATCATGCTGCGGCCCATCTCCTCTATGGGCTGGCGCACGCTGGTCAGCTGCGGGTCCATGTGGCGGGCGATGGCCGAGTCGTCGTAGCCGACCAGCGCCACGTCACCGGGGATGCGGCGGCCCGCCTCGCGCAGGGCGTGCCGGGCGCCGGCCGCGGTCACGTCGGAGGCGGCGAAGACCGCATCCAGGTCCGGCCGGCGTTCGAGCAGCGCGGCCATCGCGCGGCGGCCGCCCTCCTCGGTGAAGTCGCCCGGCTCGACGAGGAGTTCGTCCACCTCGTGGCCCGCCTCGCGCAGCGCGTCGCGGTAGCCGTCGATACGGCGCTGGGCACCGTAGACGTCCAGGCGGCCGGTGATGTGGGCGATGCGGCGCCGGCCGCGGGCGAGCAGATGCTCCACCGCCTGCCGGGCACCGCCGTAGTTGTCGGAGTCGACCGAGGTGAGCGTCTCCTCGGCGGACCTCGGGCCGCTGATCACCGCCGGGATGTCCAGCTGGGCGAGCATGTCGGGCAGCGGATCGTCGGCGTGCACGGAGACCAGCAGCACCCCGTCCACCCGGTGGGCGGCCAGGTACTGGGCGAGCCGCTGCCGCTTGCGGTCGCTGCTGGCGAAGGTCAGCAGCAGCTGCATCTCGGTGTCGGCCAGCGCCGCGCCGACGCCGCGCAGCATGTCGGAGAAGTACGGCTCGGCGAAGAACCGGGTCTCCGGCTCCGGCACCACGAGGGCGATCGCGTCGGTGCGGTTGGCGGCCAGGGCGCGGGCCGCGGTGTTGGGGACGTAGCCGAGTTCGGCGACGGCGGCCTCCACGGCGGCACGGGTGGCCTCGCTGACCCGGGGCGAGCCGTTGATCACGCGGGAGACCGTGCCGCGGCCGACGCCGGCGCGCGCCGCCACCTCTTCGAGGGTGGGCCGACCGCCGCTGCGGCCCCGCGCTCCGTGGCCTGCCATCGAAGCCCCGCCTTCCGTCGTAGGTCACCGGCTGGAATGTAACAGCCCCGGACACCGGTAACAGCCCTGCACACCGCCGTGGGTAACAGCCCTGCACACCGCCGTGGCCGGACGGCCGCCGCGGCCACCGGTCCCCGGCGCCTTCGGGCCACTTCCCCCGGTCCGGTTAACAGCCCGATAACTGAACGCAATTCGCTCCGTCTGCTCCCTTGACACCCCCGGCCGGAGCCGCGACTCTTCAACACATCACTTGTGGGAGCGCTCCCACAGTACCTGACACATACACATCCCGCACGTTCCCCGCCCGAGCCGCAGCGAGCACACTACGGGCCCGACCATGCCGTTGGCCGGGGGGTCGGCACGTCAGGGCAACAGGAGGACCGCAATGCGAGCACGTACCCTCCCCCACTCTCGATCGCGCTCGAAACGGGGGAAGCCCTTCGCGCGCAAGGCGCTGGCCGTCGCGGCCGTGGTGTCGATGGGCACGGGGCTGCTGGCCGGCTGTGCCGACGACGGTGGTGACGACGGCTCCGGCTCCTCGTCCGGCGGCGAGGGCAAGACCACGATCACCCTGGGTCTGTTCGGCGCCTTCGGCTACAAGGAGGCCGGCCTCTACGACGAGTACGAGAAGCTCAACCCGCACATCAAGATCGCCGAGAATGTCGTCGAGCGGAACGAGAACTACTACCCGGCGCTGCTGAACCACCTCACCACCAACAGCGGTCTGCAGGACATCCAGGCCGTCGAGGTCGGCAACATCACCGAGATCGTGAACACCCAGGCCGGCAAGCTCGAGGACCTGTCCAAGGCGCCGGGCGTGAAGAAGAGCGACTGGCTGGACTGGAAGTGGCAGCAGGCCACCACCAAGGACGGCCGGACCATCGGCCTCGGCACCGACATCGGCCCGATGGCGATCTGCTACCGCAAGGACCTGTTCGAGAAGGCCGGCCTGCCCACGGACCGCGAGGAGGTCGGCAAGCTCTGGGAGGGCGACTGGGCCAAGCTGATCGAGGTCGGTGAGGACTACCAGAAGAAGGCCCCCAAGGGCACCACCTTCATGGACTCCCCCGGCGGTCTGATCAGCGCGATCCTCAGCAGCGAGAAGGAGCGCTTCTACGACTCCTCCGGCGAGATCATCTACAAGACCAACCCCGCCGTGAAGCGGGCCTTCGATCTGACCGCCGAGGCCGCCGAGAAGGGACTCGTCGGCGCCCAGACGCAGTTCCAGCCGTCCTGGGACCAGACGATCGCCAACAGCAAGTTCGCCGCGATCTCCTGCCCGCCGTGGATGCTCGGCTACATCAAGGGCAAGTCGAAGCCGGACGCGGCCGGCAAGTGGGACGTGGCCCTGGCGCCCAAGTCCGGCAACTGGGGCGGCTCCTTCCTGACCGTGCCGAAGAACGGCAAGAACGTCGAGGAGGCCAAGAAGCTCGCCGCCTGGCTGACCGCGCCCGAGCAGCAGGCCAAGCTGTTCAGCGTGCAGGGCAGCTTCCCGAGTTCGCCTCCCGCCTACACCATGTCCGAGGTCACCGGCGCCAAGAACGACATGACGGGTGACGCGCCCATCGGCAAGATCTTCGCCGAGGCGGCCAAGCAGATCCCGCTCCAGGTCATCGGCCCGAAGGACCAGATCATCGGACAGGGCCTGGCGGACAACGGCGTCATCCTGGTCACCAAGGGCAAGTCGCCGGAGGAGGCCTGGGAGACGGCCACCAAGACCATCGACAACAACCTGGACAAGTGACCCGCATGGCCACCCGCCACGACACCGCCGCGCCCCCCGCCAAGGGGGGCGCGGCCCCGGGCCGCCCACCCGGCGCGACGAGGACCAAGGGCCCCGTGGACAAGGACGAGCGCCGCCGGGCCAGGCAGTCCCGCCGCTGGCAGCGGGACGTCCGCTGGAGCCCGTACGCCTTCGTCTCCCCGTTCTTCCTGCTCTTCCTCGCCTTCGGCCTGTTCCCGCTGATCTACACGGGCTGGGCCTCGCTGCACCAGGTGGAGCTGACCGCGCCCACCGAGATGAACTGGGTGGGGCTGCGCAACTACACCCGGATCTTCGACGACGACTTCTTCTGGAACGCGGCGCAGAACACCCTGACCATCGGCCTCATCTCCACCGTCCCGCAGCTGATGATGGCCATGGGCATCGCGCACATCCTCAACTACAAGCTGCGCGCCTCGACCTTCTACCGGGTCGTGATGCTGGCCCCGTACGCCACCTCGATCGCCGCCGCGTCCCTGGTCTTCGTGCTGCTCTTCGGCCGCGACTACGGCATGATCAACTGGGGTCTTGACCTCATCGGCATCGACGCCGTGGACTGGCAGGGCGACAAGTGGCCCTCGCAGATCGCCGTCTCGACCATCATCATCTGGCGCTGGACCGGCTACAACGCGCTGATCTACCTGGCCGCGATGCAGGCGATCCCGCAGGACCTGTACGAGTCGGCGGCGCTGGACGGCGCCAACCGCTGGCAGCAGTTCCTGCATGTGACGCTGCCGTCGCTGCGCCCGACGATCCTGTTCACGGCGGTCGTCTCCACCATCGGCGCCAGCCAGGTCTTCGGCGAGCCGCTGCTGTTCGACGCCAACAAGGGCGCCTCCGGCGGCGCGGAGCACCAGTTCCAGACCCTGGGCCTGTACCTGTACGAGCAGGGCTGGGTGAACCAGCACCTGGGCCGTGCGTCGGCGATCGCCTGGACGATGTTCGCGATCCTGATCGTCATCGGCATCGTCAACTACGTCATCTCGCGCCGGCTGCGCGCCAGTAGTTAAGGAGTTCCGGCCGTGACGACGACGGACACACCCCCCGCCGCCCCCGCCGAGAAGCAGAAGCTCTCGCGCCTGCCGAAGTCGGCGCGGGCCGGCGGCACCCTGCACGGTGGCCCGGTCGCCTACGCGATCCTGGTCGTGTTCACGATCGGGTCGCTGTTCCCGCTGGTGTGGACGGCGATCGCCGCCTCCCGGGACAACCAGCGCCTGGCGCAGACGCCGCCGCCGTTCTGGTTCGGCTCCAATCTCTTCAAGAACCTGGAGATCGCCTGGAAGGACGCCAACCTCGGGGAGGCGTTCCTCAACACCACGATCGTGGCGGGCATCTCGGCGGTGACCATCGTGGTGCTGTCCACGATCGCCGGGTTCGCCTTCGCCAAGCTGCGCTTCAGAGGCCGCAACGCGATGATGCTGATCGTGATCGGCACGATGATGGTGCCGCCGCAGCTGAGCGTCATCCCGCTGTACATGATGGTGGCCAAGCTGGACTGGACCGACCAGCTGCAGGCGGTCATCTTCCCGTCGCTGGTGAGTGCGTTCGGCGTGTTCTTCATGCGGCAGTACCTGCTCCAGGCACTGCCGGACGAGATCATCGAGGCGGCGCGGGTCGACGGCGCGAGCAGCTGGCGCGTGGTGTGGCACGTGGTGTTCCCGGCGGCGCGGCCGGCCATGGCCGTGCTGGGCATGCTGATGTTCGTGCAGGCCTGGAACGACTTCCTGTGGCCGTTCCTGGTACTGACCCAGAGCGGCAACCCGACCGTGCAGGTCGCGGTCGCGGGCCTGGGCCGCGGCTACACCCCGGACCAGTCCCTGATCATGGCCGGTGCGCTGCTGGGCACGCTGCCGCTGCTGCTGGTCTTCGCGATCTTCGGCAAGCAGATCGTGGGCGGCATCATGCAGGGCGCGGTGAAGGGCTGACGCCCGCGCCGCGCGGGCCTGCGCCGCCCCGACGCGTCCCGGGCCGGGTCACCGCCGTCCCGGCCCTTCCCCCTCCTCCACCTATCTGTCGGTCTTCTCTGTCGGTCTTCCACGACCATCTATGGGAGCGCTTCCATGTCTGACTCCGCCACGTCGGCGACCCCGGCGACCTTTCCCGACTCCTTCCTCTGGGGCGCCGCGACCTCCGCGTACCAGATCGAGGGGGCGGTGCGGGAGGACGGACGGACCCCGTCCATCTGGGACACCTTCAGCCACACGCCGGGCAAGACGGCCGGCGGCGACACCGGTGACATCGCCGTCGACCACTACCACCGCTACCGCGAGGACGTGGCGCTGATGGCGGAGCTGGGCCTGACCGCCTACCGCTTCTCCGTCTCCTGGTCCCGGGTCCAGCCGACCGGCCGGGGCCCGGCGGTCCAGCGCGGCCTGGACTTCTACCGGCGGCTGGTGGACGAGCTGCTGGAGCACGGCATCAAGCCGGCCGTCACCCTCTACCACTGGGACCTGCCGCAGGAGCTGGAGGACGCGGGCGGCTGGCCGGAGCGCGACACCGCCCACCGCTTCGCCGACTACGCGCAGCTCGTCGGCGAGGCCCTGGGCGACCGGGTGGAGCAGTGGATCACGCTCAACGAGCCCTGGTGCAGCGCCTTCCTGGGCTACGCCTCCGGGGTGCACGCCCCCGGCCGCACCGACCAGCAGGCCTCGCTGCGGGCCGCCCACCACCTCAACCTGGCGCACGGTCTGGGCGCAGCCGCCCTGCGCTCGGTGATGCCGGCCCGCAACGCGGTCGCCATCAGCCTCAACTCCTCGGCGCTGCGGCCCCTTTCACCGGACAGCGCGGCGGACCTGGCGGCGGTGCGCAGGATCGACGACCTGGCCAACGGGATCTTCCACGGCCCGATCCTGCACGGCGCCTACCCCGAGACCCTGCTGGAGGCGACCTCCGCGATCACCGACTGGTCCTTCCTCCAGGACGGCGACCTGGACCTGATCCACCAGCCGCTGGACGCGCTGGGCCTCAACTACTACACGCCCACCGTGGTCTCGGCGGCCGATCCCGGCGCCGATGTGCCGCGGGCGGACGGCCACGGGACCAGCGACCACTCGCCGTGGCCCGGCGCGGACGACGTGGCCTTCCACCAACTGCCCGGCGAGCGCACCGAGATGGGCTGGCCCGTCGACCCGACCGGCCTGTACGAGCTGATCATGCGCTACACCCGGGAGGCGCCGGGCCTGCCGCTGTACATCACCGAGAACGGCGCGGCCTACGACGACAAGCCCGACGCCGACGGCCGGGTGCACGACCCGGAGCGCATCGCCTATCTGCATGGCCACCTGACCGAGGTGCGCCGGGCCATCGCCGACGGCGCCGATGTGCGCGGCTACTACCTGTGGTCCCTGATGGACAACTTCGAGTGGTCGTACGGCTACGAGAAGCGCTTCGGCGCGGTCTACGTCGACTACGCGTCCCTGGAGCGCACGCCCAAGTCCAGCGCCCTGTGGTACGGCCGGGCGGCCAGGTCGGGCGCCCTGCCCGAGCCGGAGCGGATCTGACCCGCTCCGCACCAGGACGGGGGGCGGGGCGCGGCGCCCTAGGGGAGTGCCGCGCCCCGGCTTCCCGCCCCGTGGGTGCCTGACTCCCCTGGCCTCCAAGCCGGGTCAGGGCGCGCGGACGCCCCGGCCGGGGCTGGGGGGTGACCGGCCGGGGCGTCGCGCTCCCTGTTTTTCCTCAGTGGCTCGTGCGTCTCAGTGACGCGCCTCCTCATGAGGTGTCTTCGCCCTCACGAGGCGTCGCCGCCGCGGCTCACTGGTAGGCCGCGAACTCCTTGCTGAAGGCGAACGGCTCCTGATTGATGGAGCTGCAGGTGGCGTCGGCGGACGGCTTCGGGCCGCCGGGGCAGGCCTTGTCGCGGGTGCCGGACCACATCGACAGCCAGCCGAGCCCCTTGGACTTGGCGAAGTTCACCAGCTGGGTGGCGTCGTCGACCTTGAAGACCTCGGTGACCACGTCGTTCACGCCGATCATCGGGGTGACGGCCACCTTCTTCCAGGCCTCGTCGTCGCTCAGCCCGAGGACGCCCTTGATCTGGGCCTGGGTGGCGGTGGCGGCCTGCTCGGCGTAGGTGCCCATGTCGTCGCTGAAGGCGGGGCCGTAGTCCATCGCCATGATGTTGACGGCGTCGATCCGCACGCCGTTCTTCTTGGCGTCCTCGAGCAGGTTGACGCCGTCCTGGGTCAGGCCCTGCGGCATCACCGGCAGGGTGAAGGAGACGTCCAGGCCGGGGTGGTCCTTCTGCAGCTTGGCGATCGCCTGGGCGCGGCGGGTGTTGGCCGCGGCGTCGGGCAGCGCGCCGCCCTCGACGTCGAAGTCGACCTTGGTGAGCTCGTAGGCGTCGACGACCTTCTCGTAGGCCGCCGCGAGCGCGTCCGCCGAGGTGCAGGTGGTGCCGAGTTCGGAGCCGGCCGCGCCGCCGAAGGACACCCGGACGTCGCCGCCCTTGGCGCGCAGCTCGCCGATCTGCCCGGCCACCGGGTTGCTGCCCACGTCGCCGGTGCCGCCCCACTTGGGGGTGCAGCCGCCGCCGTCGGTGATGAAGGCGAGGTTGTAGTGCTTGACGCCGGTCGCCTCGGCGGCGGCGAGCAGGTCGAAGGCGGGCTGCAGGGAGGTGTCGACGTAGGGGGCGAACCTCGCCGATGCCTTGGTGCCGTTGCCGGGGTCCGCGGTGGGCTCCGGCTTCTCGGTCTCGGACGGCTTCTCGGTGGGCATCGGCGACGGGGTGGAGGCGGGGGTCTCGGTGGGACGGCCGCTGGGCTCCGGGGCCGGGCCGCTGTCCGACGAGCAGCCGGCGCCGTCGATCCGGCAAGCGGTGGGGTTCGCGGTGCCGTTGACGACGAAGCCGACGGTGACGGACTCGCCGGGGGCCAGTCCGTCGGTGTCCCACTTGGGCGGGGTGACGGTGACGCGCTGCCCGTTCACCTTCCACTCGCCGTTCCACAGCGAGCTGAGCTTGCTGCCGGCCGGCAGCTCGAACTCCAGCCTCCAGTCCGTGTCCGGCTCGCCGCTGTCGTTCTTCACCACGTACTGGGCGGTGTAGCCGGTGGACCACTCGCTCGTCTTCGTGAACACGGCACCGACACCGGCCGCCGAGGCGGTGCTGGTGAACACGAGCGCGCCACCGCCGGCCACGGCTGCGGCGACCACGGCTCCGATCGCCTTGTTCCTGCCACTGATCCTGCGCCGGTGGGTGCTCATCGCGTGCCTGCCTTCGCTGCTGGTCATGGGGGGAGATTCGATGCGCCCGGTGGACGAGGGGGTGGGCGCGGCAGCACGCTAGCGAGCCGGATTCGGACAAATGACCTGATCCGGCCGCCGGTCGGGGATCTTAGGGTGCGCTTAAGGAAGGGATCGGGGACGGTTAAAGGTCGAGACCAATCGGCGGGAGAGCGATCTTCCGGACCGCCTGCGCCGCACCGCCCCGCGGTGGCCGCGCCGGCCCGGTGTCCGCTGGCGTCCGTCCAGCTGGATCCACACACGCACCTCGGTCCCGCCGAGCACCGAGGAGCCGATCCGTACGTCGCCGCCGGTCGACTCCGCGAGCCGGCGCACGATGTCCAGGCCGAGCCCGGTCGAGCCGTCGCTGCCCGAGCCCCGGCCGCGGGCCATCGCCGCCTCGGGGTCGGGTATGCCGGGGCCCGCGTCGGAGACGAGCACGATCACCGCGTCCTCGCCGTTGTGCACATCGACCGCGAAGGCGGTGCCCTCCGGGGTGTGCCGGAAGACATTGCCGAGCAGCGCGTCGAGGGCGGCGGCCAGATCGGCGCGGGCCACGGGGATGCGCACCGGCCGGTCCGCCCCGGCCACCCGCCACTTGCGGCCCTCGTCCTCGGCGAGCGCGGACCAGAACGCCATCCGCTCGCGGACCACCTCGGCGGCGTCGCAGCCGGCGCCGGGACCCGCGGCGGCCGTCTGCGGTTTGGCCTCCCGGGCGGTGCGGATGATGGTGTCGACCTCCCGCTCCAGCTGCTCGACCGCGGCCCGGGTCTGCTCGGCGGCCGGTCCGTCGCCGAGCGAGGCGGCGTTGAGCCGCAGCGCGG
>NZ_BAAAIZ010000002.1:97008-113041 GCF_039526425.1 Streptomyces thermospinosisporus | reverse complement strand
GTGGGAGAGGTCGGCTGCCAGCTCCCGCTCGTTGGCGAGGAGCTGGACCACCTGGTCGGCCATGGAGTTGAACGCCGCGGCGGCCAGCCGCAGTTCGGTGGGCCCCTCCTCGGGCACCCGCGCCCCGAGCTTGCCCTCCCCCAGCTCGTGCGCCCCCTCCACCAGCCGCTGCGCCGGGCGCACCATCCGCACGCCCAGCCGGTCGGCCACCGCCACCGAGCCCAGGATCAGCGCGACCCCGACCCCGGCGAGCACCGCCCAGGCCGTGCCGACCCCGGCGGTCACCTCGGACTGGGGGACGTACACCTCGACCACGGCGATCTCACCGGTGCTCAGCGCGACCGGCTGCAGCAGCGCGGAGCCGCCGGGCACCGAGGCGGTGGAGGCGCGGCCCACCTTGCGCACCGCCTCGACGTCCCCGGCGGCGGCGCGGCCCCGCCCGATGTCCGAGGCCTGCTCGCCGTCGGCGGCCGGCAGGTGCACCGCCATCTCGCCGCCGGCCGAGGCGACGACCCGTTCGAGCTGGTCGCGGTCGGTGGTGATGGACAGCGCCGGGGCGACCGCCGCGGCCTCCCGCTCGGCGTTGGAGAAGGCCCGGTCCCGGGCCAGTTCCCGGATGACCAGGCCGAGCGGCACCGCGAAGGCGAGCACCACCATCGCGGTGACCGCCAGCGACACCTTCACCAGGGCCCATCTCATCGCGCCTGCTCCGCACCGGGCGCCGCCTCCGCGGGCGGCTCCAGCTTCACGCCCACGCCCCGCAGGGTGTGCAGATAGCGCGGCCGGGCCGCGGTCTCGCCGAGCTTCCGGCGCAGCCAGGACAGGTGGACGTCGATGGTCTGGTCGTCGCCGTAGGACTGCTGCCACACCTCGGCCAGCAGTTCCTTGCGCGGCACCACCACTCCGGGCCGGGCGGCGAGGAAGGCGAGCAGGTCGAACTCACGTCTGGTCAGATCCAGCCGTACGCCGTCCAGTTCGGCCTGGCGGCGCAGCGGGTCGACGGTCAGGCCGCCGACCTGCAGCACGGGCGACGGCGCCGCCTCGGCCCCGCCGGACCGGGCGCGGCGCAGCACCGCCGCCATCCGGGCCGAGAGATGCTCCACGGAGAAGGGCTTGGTCAGATAGTCGTCCGCGCCGGCGTTCAGCAGCCGCACGATCTCCGTCTCGTCGTCCCGGGCGGTGGCCACGATCACTGGCACGTCCGTGATCCCGCGCAGCATCTTCAGGGCCTCGGAGCCGTCCAGGTCGGGCAGTCCGAGGTCCAGAACGACCACGTCGAAGCGGAAATGGGCGACCTCGCGCAGCGCCTCCAGCGCCGTGCCCACGCTGCGCACGGTGTGCGAGGCGTCGGTGAGGTGCCGGATGAGCGCCGAACGTACGAACTGGTCGTCCTCGACCACGAGAACACTTGCCATGGGCGGCACCGTACGCCATACGGGCGACCCCGGCGGCGGGCTGTGGACAACTCCGAAGCCGCCTGCGAAGCCCGTCCCGTCTTGCCCGGGTCTTGTCCCCGGACCGCGACACGAGTGTGGCGGGTGAGGCAGTATGGGCCGACGATGCGCAGAGGACTCGTACACGTACTGGCCTGGCTGCTCGCCACGGGCGCGGCGGTCACGCTGTCGTGGTGGGGTGTCCACACGGTGATGGCGGCCACCGCCTACACCCCGCCCCATGCCCTGTCCGTCTCGGCGGCCGACTCCACGACGCAGGAGTCCAAGCCGGTTTCGTCCTCCACGCGACGCCCGTCCGGGGCCGGGGGCGCCAAGGACACCGAGAAGGCCGCGAAGAGCGGCGGGGACACCAAGGACCCGGCGACTCCCTCGACTCCCGCCGGCAAGAAGCCCTCGCCCTCCCCTCCGTCCGCATCGGCCCAGGACCGGACTCAGGCACCCGCGCCCACCGCCTCCGGCCAGGTGAAGAGCTACGACACCAAGGGCGGCCGGGCGGTGTTCGACCTCGGCGAGACCTCGGCGACGCTGGTGTCGGCGACGCCGGGCGCCGGCTGGTCGATGCAGGTGTGGAAGACGGAGACCTGGATCCGGGTGGAGTTCAGCTCGGGCGCGGACCGGGTGTCGGTGTTCTGCACCTGGCACGACGGACCGCCGCGCGTGGAGATCGGGACGTACTGAGGCGGATCGCCGCGCACCACCCGGCCGTTCGGCCGCCCGGTCGTCCCGTCGCTCGGCCACTCGCCACTCGGCCGCCCGGCCGCCCCGTCGTTCGGCCGCCCGGCCGCCCCGTCGTCCCGTGCTCCGCCGCCCGGCCGCCCAGCCGCTAAGTCCCACCGTCGCTCGGTCGCTCCGTCGCTCAGCGGAAGGCGGACGGCGGAGGCGCCGGCGAGGCGACCGCCGCGTGATCGGTCACCGGCACGGCCCCGCCCGTGAAGTCGCGCAGCTCCCTGCCGTGCTGGACCCGCCCCGGATGCGGGTCGGAGGCGGACCGGCGGGTCAGCTCGGCGACCGGCAGGGGCGCGTCGGAGGCGACCAGCACCGCGTTGCCGAAGCGCTTGCCGCGCAGCACCGCCGGGTCGGCGATCAGGGCGAGTTCGGCGAACCGGGCGGCGGCGGTGGCGATCTGACCGCGCAGGTACGGCAGCGGCGGGCCGTCGGCGATGTTGGCCGTGTAGATCCCGCCGGGTGCGAGCGCCCGGCGCACCTCGTCGAGGAACTCTATCGAGGTCAGATGGGCCGGGGTCCGTGCCCCGCTGAACACGTCGGCGATGACCAGGTCCGCCCATCCGTCGGGCACCTTGGCGAGCCCGTCCCGGGCGTCCGCCGGCCGCACCCGGATGCGGTCCCTGGGCGGCAACGGCAGTTTGCTGCGGACGAGTTCCACCAGCGGTGCGTCCCGCTCGACGACCTGCTGGGTGGAGCGGGGCCGGGTCGCGGCGACGTACCGGGCGAGGGTGAACGCGCCCCCGCCGAGATGCACGGCCCGCACGGGCTTCCCCGCCGGGGCGCACAGATCGACGACATGCCCGAGCCGCCGCTGGTACTCGAAGGAGAGGTACTCGGGGTCGTCCAGATCGACGTACGACTGCGGGGCCCCGTCGATCAGCAGGGTCCAGCCGCGGGCCCGGTCCCGGTCGGGCACCAGCTGGGCGAGCCCGCCGTCCACCTGAACGACGAGATCCTCGCCCTCGCTCTGCCGCCGCCTCCTGGCCTTTCCCATGCCCGCATTGTCGCAAGCGGCCCGCTCACCCGCCGCGGCGGCGGTCCCGGCCGGGCGGCCTCATCCGCTCACTGGCAGCTGTCGGCCGCGTCGATCAGGCGCCGCGCCTCGCCCAGCGCCTCCCGCAGCACCGCCGGGTCCGTCGCCAACTCCGCCTCGCCGGGCGGCAGCAGCCACTCCCCCGTCTCCGCCGCCGGTTCCGTCCCGGTGCAGACGCTGCCCGGCACGTCCCACGCCGCGGCCGTCCCCGGCGGCACCAGGAAGGCGAGCGTGTCCCCGCCGTCGTCGTGCAGCACCGGTCCCACCGCCTCGTCGCCGGCCCCCCGCCGCAGGATGTCCACCGCCTCCAGGCCCTGCCGGGCCGGCACCGTCACCACATCGCACGCGGCAACCGGGGCGCCCACGGAATCCGCCGAACCCGCCGAACCTGCCGCACTGGTCACCATCTCGGCCTCCACACAAACTCCGCGCACGGAACCCTGCACAGGGTTCAACGCCGCGAAGCGTCAACGGCTACGCCGGAAGTGCGCCGCAAAGGATGGCACTTCATGGCAGATCACGGATGAGATATCCGGTTTTGTAGCCAAACCCTGCGTGGCGGATCCGTCACAGCAGGTACGTTCTTGCCCGCCGGAAACAGGGCGTCTCACGGGCAAACCGCCCGCGACTCACCCCGCTTCCGGCATGGTTCGACGGTTCGCAGAGAGGACCCGGCCATGGCGTCGTCGACGGTGCCCTCGCCCCAGCCAGCCCAGCCGCACCGGCCACCCCGGCCGAATCTCGTCTTCCGGGAGCTGCGCGGATCGCGCTCCCCTGCCGAGTTCGCCGCGGCGGTCCGCCGGGCCGCCCGCGAGATCGGCGAGCGGGTCAGCTGCGACGCGCGGTACGTGCACCGGGTGGAGACGGGCGAGATCCGCTGCCCCAATTACGCCTACGAACGGGTCTTCCTGCACATGTTCCCCGGCCGCACGCTCACCGACCTGGGCTTCCTGCCCCGCTCGGCGGTACGCGGGCGCCGGGCGCGGTACGACGACGGGGCCACGCCCCCGCCGGACACCGCGGACCCGGCGAACGCGACGAGTGAGACCAGCGGGGCGTACGAGCCGTATGACACCTATGACACGTCGGACCCGTACGACACGCACGACAACGAGGAGAGCGACGTGCTGCGTCGCGCATTCATGACCGGCGGCGGTGCCACGGTGGCCGCCGCCTCACTGGGCCCGCTGGCATTCGCCGCGGACGCCTCGGCGGCACAACGCACGGTGCGCCGTGCGGGGACCGGCGAGGCGAGCGCCCTGGAGGAAGCGGTGCGCCGGATCCGGCTGCTGGACGACCGGCACGGGGCCGACGGGCTCTACCGGCGGGCGGCCGCTCCGCTGCGCGCCGCCTACGCCCTGCTGGACGCGGGCACCACCCGGCAGCGCACGGCGGACCGCCTGTACTCGGGCGCGGGTGAACTGGCGATCTCGGTGGGCTGGCTGGCGCACGACTCGGGCCGCTTCGACGACGCGCGCTCGCACTACGCGGAGGCCCTGGCGACCGCGCGGATGGCGGGCGACCCGGGCCTGGAGGCGCACGCCTTCTGCAACACGGCGTTCCTGGCGCGGGACGCGGGCCGGCCGCGGGAGGCGGTGCGGGCGGCGCAGGCCGCCCAGCGGGTCGCCCGCCCGCTGGGCTCGGCCCGGCTGATGTCGCTGCTGGCGCTGCGGGAGGCCGGCGGCTGGGCGGGGCTCGCCGACCGCGCGGGCTGCGAGCAGGCGCTGGCCCGGGCGCAGGCGTACTTCGACCGCGGCCCGAGTGACGCCGACCCGGAGTGGATGACCTTCTACGGCGAGGCCGAGCTGGAGGGTCTCGAGGCGCAGTGCTGGTCGACGCTGGGCGACTGGCCGCGCGCCGCCCGGCACGCCCGCCGGGCGGCGGAGCTGCAGGACCCGCACTTCACCCGCAACATCGCCCTCTACACGGCGGAGCTGGCCGACGACCTGGCCCGCGGCGGACGCCCCGACGAGGCGGCGGTCGCGGGGATGCGGGTGCTCGACCTGCTGACGGACGTGCAGTCGTCCCGTGTCCAGACGATGCTGGCGGGCACCGCCCGCGTGCTGCTGCCGCACCGCCGCGCCTCGTGCGTCTCGGCCTTCCTCGACCGTCACGCCTCGCTGTCCGCGCCGGGCTCCCGCTCGCTGTCCGCGTAGCCCGCCCGCGGTTCCTGCAAGGTCCCCTGCTCCTCGCCGCTGCCGGCGGATGCCCGCGTATGTCCACTCATACCTGCGTGCCGTCCGCGTCAGCGGCGAGGGGCGGGACCTTGCGGGACGAAATTCACAGGCATGATCTCCCCGCGATCGCGCACCCTGTTCCGGAGCAACCCCGAGGGCGATCTGGACGTCTCTCAGGGCCGAGGGCGCCCCACGCGAGGCGTCTACCACACCGTAGAGTGGCTGACCGCCGACGGGCCGCGTCGCACGAAGAAGAACGGGGAGGGCGGTCGGATGCCGCACAGCGAGACACCGGGCACCGAGGGAGCCCCGGCGACCCGGCTGCGCTGGTGGACCGAGCTGCCGCTGATCGTCGTGGTGTACGCCTGCTACTCGGCGGGCCGGCTGATCGTACGGGGCGATGTCGCGGACGCCGTGGACCACGGTCTGGCGATCCTGCGAATAGAGAAGGCGTTGTACCTCAACGCCGAGCACCCGCTGAACCGCCTCTTCACCAACGAGCCCTGGATCGGCATACCCGCCGACTTCTGGTACGCCTCCCTGCACTACCTGGTCACGCCGGCGATCCTCGTCTGGCTCTTCCGCTCCCGCGCCGTGCGCTACCGCGTCGAGCGCACCTGGCTGATGACCTCGACGTTCATCGGCCTGATCGGCTTCACCCTGCTGCCCACCTGCCCGCCGCGGCTGCTCGAGGCGCGCCACGGCTTCGTGGACACCATGGCCCAGTTCAGCTCCTGGGGCTGGTGGGGCGGCGAGGCGAGCGCCCCGCGCGGCCTGGGCGGCATGACCAACCAGTACGCGGCCATGCCGAGCCTGCACGTCGGCTGGGCGCTGTGGTGCGGCGTGATGCTGTGGAAGTACAGCAGCAGCCGCTGGGCCCGGATCGCCGCCGTGGTGTACCCGCTGGTGACGACGATCGTGGTGATGGGCACCGCGAACCACTACTTCCTCGACGCGGCGGCCGGTGCCGCCGTGATGGGCGCCGGTCTGCTGCTCACGCCGTTCGCCCTGCGCACCGCAGACCGGATCAAGTCGCGCCTGCGGACGGGCGCCGCGGCGGCCGTTCCCGCGGCGGGCTCCGCTTCCGGCGCGGCGGTCACGTCGTCCGCCGCCGCGGACACGTCCGGTGCGGGTGCTCCGATTGTCAGTGCCGGATGCCAGACTTCCGCGGGTGAACGAATTCCACGGCAGCGAGCGTCACGGTTCGAGTCAGGAGCCGAGCAGCCGGGTGCCTCCTCCTCGGACGCGGGAGAAGGCGCTGCGGCACCGGCTCGCTGAGCTGCGCGGCCCGGATGTCCCGGCCAAGGCGCTGGACGCGCGGGCCCTGGCCGCCCTCGCCGCCAACCCGGGCTGCCGGCGCCGCGCCATCCTCGACGGCGCCGGGGTGGACAAGGCGAGGCTGGCGAGCGCGCTGGGCGCCCCCTCGGTCTTCGGTCAGTCGCAGTTCGCCTTCGTGCGGGGCAACGCCTTCGAGGCGAAGGTCAAGGCCGACGGCGGCACGGAGCTGCTGCGGCTGGCGCACGAGAAGCTGGACCGCTCGGCCGAGCCGCCGGCCGGCGCGAGCGTGCCGGACCTGACCGCGCAGGGCCCCGAGGGCCGCACCGCGCGCACCGTTCTCGCCCTGCGCGAGGCCACCGAGGCGGCCGGCACCTGGACGCTGCTGGACCACCCGATGCTCGCCCTCGACGTGGCGGGCTCCCCCGCCTTCCTGGAGCCGGACGCGGTGATCGTGCACCCCGACGGCAGCTGGTCGGTCGTGGAGATCAAGTCGTTCCCGATGCTGGACGGCTCCGCCGACCCGGCGAAGGTCGGCGCCGCGGCCCGGCAGGCGGCCGTGTACGTGCTGGCGCTGGAGGAGGTGGCGGCGCGGCTCGGCCCTCCCGCCCGGGTGCGCCACCGCATCCTGCTGGTCTGCCCCAAGGACTTCTCCAACCTGCCCACGGCCTCCGCCGTGGACGTCCGCAAGCAGCGCGCGGTGACCGCCCGGCAGCTGACCCGGCTCACCCGCATCCAGGAGATCGCCGACGCGCTCCCCGAGGGCGTCTGCTTCTCGCCCGAACTGCCCGCCGAGCAGCTGGCGGCGGCCGTGGAGTCGGTCCCGGCGACGTACGCGCCGGAGTGCCTGTCCGCCTGTGAGCTGGCCTTCCACTGCCGGGAGCGGTCCCGTGAGGCCGGCGCGGTGACCTGCCTGGGCCGCCCGGTCCGCGCCGAGCTGGGCGGTCTGTCGACGGTCGACGAGGTGCTCGCGGCGGCCCGCGGCGAGGCCGGCGACCCGGAGGATCCGGCCGTGGCGGCGCTGCGCCGGGCCGCGGCCCTGCGTGCGGAGGCGCTGGCGGAGCGGGAGGTGGCCGGGTGTCGCTGATCACCACCCTGGCCCGTCTCGAGGCGGTCAGCAGCGGCCGGGCGCAGCCCGCCGCCACCGTGCGGCACCGGCATCTGTCGGACCGTCCGCTGGTGTTCGTGCCGCTGACCACCGCCGGCGAGGCGGGCGCCCCGCTCGGCGCGCTGGTCGGCACCGACCGGGACGCGCCGAGGCTGCTGGTGGTGCCCCAGCCGCGCGACCGGGACCTGCGGTTCGCGTTCCTCGCCGAACTGGCCGACATGGTGCTGCCGTACGTCGACTCCTACGGCGAGACGGTGGAGGCCGCCGAGCGCACCAGGACCGATCCGGAGACCGGCAAGCGGGTCAAGGTGGAGGTCGAGCTGTGCGCGGACGCGCCCCAGCTGATCGTGCCGAGCCGGGCCGGCATCGAACTGGTGCGGCTGCTGGGCCGTTCGATGCGCTTCCGGCGCACGGCCGAGGAGGACCCGCAGGCCCCCTTTCCGGCGCCGCCGCGGGTGCCGCTGCTCGGGCGGTGGCTCACGCACTTCGGGGAGCGGGCGCGGGTGCCCGGGTCGTCGCTGCTGCTGGCGATGACCGATGTGCTCTCCCGGCACTGGGCGACCGGCCAGTCCAGCCTGGAGGACCAGCACTTGGGGGCGCTGCTGGCGTGGATCGCCCCGCCCGAGGGGCGCAGCGGTGCGGAGGCGGCCCGGGAGCGGGAGCTGGCGCGGGACGCCGACGGCCAGCTGCTGTACCCGCCCGCAGGACCGGCCACCGACCCGGCGTTCGACAACAAGCTGCTCGCCCCCGCCATCGAGGCCTACGACCGGGCGCGTTCCGCGCTCGCCGCGGCCGAGGACGGCATCGAGGCCGACGCCCGGCTCGGCGACCTCACCGCCGCCGAGCGGCGCATCCGCGACCTGGTGGAGAGCCGTACGCTGCCCACCTGGCGGGCGGTGTGGCAGGGCCTGGACCTGCTGCGGGAGCTGCCCGAGGGCGCGCATGTGGCCGAGCGCTGGACCCGCGACCGCTGGTCGTACACCGGCCACCGGGAGCGGGTGCTGGCCGGTGAGCCGCCGCAGCCGCGCCGGGACGACGCGGTGACCGCGGCCACCAAGCTCGCCACCCGGGAGCGTGAGCAGGCCCGGCTGGAGGCCCAGGAAGCGCTGGACGATCCGCTGGTGATGGCGGCCCGCCGGCTGTCGGGGGAGGCGTTCGCAGGGGAGGTCACCGATGTGGTGATGACCTGGACCGAGAGCAGACGCCCCAGTCCCCGCCCGCTGGTGACCGTCCGCACGGACGACCGCCCGCATCTGGCCGAGGGCGCGCGGGTGTACCGCTCGTCCAACGGCAAGCCGCAGACGGCGGAGCTGGTGGCGCGCGAGGAGGACGGCGGCGTGCTGGTGCTGCGCGTGCTGGACCGGATGGGACGCGGCCGCGAGCCCGAGCCGGGGTCGGTGCCGGAGAAGGGCGACCGGCTCTGCTTCACGCTCTTCGAGCACGAACCGCGCGGCGGCGCCAAGCTCCCCGACCCGGAGGAGACGCCCTGGACCCATGGCGGCCCGCCCGGTGAGGAGCCGGTGGCCGAGCCCGCCGACCCGGTGACGGAGGAGGACATCCTGTGACCGCTCAGGTCATGAGCGACGTGGCCGGCCCGGGCGCCGCCGCCGCGCTCGCCACCGAGGCGATCCTGCGCGACACGCTGCACGGCTCCGCGCGCGGTGTGGTCGTCGACTCCCCGCCCGGCGCCGGCAAGTCCACGCTGGTGGTGCGCGCCGCGCTGGAACTGGCCGCGGCGGGCCGCCCGCTGATGGTGGTGGCGCAGACCAACGCGCAGGTGGACGACCTGGTGCTGCGGCTCGCGGAGAAGAACCCGGACCTGCCGGTGGGCCGCCTGCACAGCAGCGACTCCGACCCCTACGACAAGGCGCTCGACGACCTTCCGAACGTCCGCACCTCGGCGAAGGCGGCGGACCTGGCCGGGCTGGACGTGGTGCTGTCGACCGCGGCGAAGTGGGCGCACGTCAAGGGCGTCGAGCCCTGGCGGCACGCCATCGTCGACGAGGCGTACCAGATGCGCTCGGACGCGCTGCTGGCCGTGGCGGGGCTGTTCGAGCGGGCGCTGTTCGTCGGCGACCCGGGCCAGCTGGACCCGTTCGCCATCGTCGGCAGCGAGCAGTGGGCGGGCCTGTCCTACGACCCCTCGGCCTCCGCCGTCACCACGCTGCTGGCCCACAACCCCGATCTTCCGCAGCACCGGCTGCCGGTCTCCTGGCGGCTGCCCGCCTCGGCGGCCCCGCTGGTGTCCGAGGCCTTCTACCCGTACACGCCGTTCCGCAGCGGCACCGGCCCGGACGACCGCCGGCTCGCCTTCGCCGTCCCGTCCGACGGTTCGGCCCCGGACCGGGTGATCGACGAGGCCGCGGAGACCGGCTGGGGGCTGCTGCGGCTCCCCGCCGCCCACACGCCGCGCACCGACCCGGAGGCGGTCGGGGCCGTGGCCGCGGTCGTCCGCCGGCTGCTGGACCGCGAGGGAGCGGCGATCTCCGAACGCTCCCCCGATCCCGCCCCGTTGACCGCCGACCGCATCGCCGTCGGCACGGCCCACCGCGACCAGGCGGCGGCGGTGCGCGCGGCGCTGGCGCGCCTGGGCGTCACGGAGGTCACCGTCGACACGGCGAACCGGCTCCAGGGCCGCGAGTACGACGTCACGGTCGTCCTGCACCCGCTGTCGGGCCGCCCCGACGCCACCGCGTTCCACCTGGAGACCGGCCGCCTGTGCGTGCTGACCTCCCGCCACCGGCACGCCTGCATCGTGGTCTGCCGGGACGGCGTGACCGAGCTGCTGGACGACTACCCGTCCACCGAACCGGTCCAGCTCGGCACCGTGGTGAAGTTCCCGGACGGCTGGGAGGCGAACCACGCGGTCCTGGCGCACCTGGCCGGCCACCGCGTGGACTGGACGCCGTAACCCCCTGCAGACGGCCCCCCGGC
The DNA here is from genome assembly GCF_039526425.1 of Streptomyces thermospinosisporus. Classification (NCBI taxonomy): domain Bacteria; kingdom Bacillati; phylum Actinomycetota; class Actinomycetes; order Kitasatosporales; family Streptomycetaceae; genus Streptomyces; species Streptomyces thermospinosisporus. The sequence goes on along the minus strand of NZ_BAAAIZ010000002.1, from coordinate 102,334 downwards.
CGCGACCGAAGCGCACCCCCGTAGACCATCGGCCGATGACACGGCACGGGCGCCGACGCCCTCCTCAAGGCCCGCGCCGGCGCCTGCAAACGAGACGACACCGACGACGCCCGCGAACTCCGCGAGGAGCTCAAGCGCCTCGGCGTGACCGTACGCGACGAGAAGAACCGCCAGTACTGGCGGTCGTCCCCCCGCCGCACCTGAGCACGGGACACGCAGGTCGCGGAGCCGCTCACGTCCCCGCACGGCCCGCGCCCCGGAGCGACCGGGACGCGGGCTGCTGCTCACAGGGCCGGCAGCGCGCGGGCGGTGATGGTCCCGTCCCCCAGTGGCCTGAGCGCCAGGCGGACCAGGGCAGCCTGCGCCCCCGGCGGCCCGCTCCTCCCGCAAGGCGCCCGCACGGAATAACCGGAGACCGTCTCCTGTTAGGGCACGGCGCAGCACAGCACCGCGCAGCGCAGCACGCCGAGTACGGCCCAGTACGACAGGAGGCACCCCACCGTGACCGCAGACGACGAGACAGGCGACGAGATCCGGGGCACCGCACGCGGCACCGCCCCCGTGCCCCTCTCCGTCCTCGACCTGGTCACGGTCGGCGCCGGGCGCACCGCGAGCGACGCGCTGCGCACCAGCGTGGCCCTGGCCCGGCTCACCGAGTCCCGCGGCTATCACCGGTACTGGGTCGCCGAGCACCACTCCATGCCGGGCGTCGCCTCCTCCTCCCCGGCCGTGATCCTCGCCCACCTGGCCGCCCACACCGACCGCATCCGGCTCGGCTCGGGCGGTGTGATGCTGCCCAATCACGCGCCCCTGGTGATCGCCGAGCAGTTCGGCACGCTGGAGGCCATGGCGCCGGGCCGCATCGACCTGGGGCTCGGCCGCGCTCCGGGGACGGACGGGGCGACCGCGGCGGCCCTGCGCCGCACCGACCACCTGAACGAGGGCGCCGACGACTTCCCGGAGCAGCTCGCGGAGCTGACCCGGTTCCTGGACGACGACTTCCCCGACGGGCACCCCTACCGGCGCATCCACGCCGTGCCGGGGCCGGTCCAGGGCACCTCCCCGGGCGGTGTGCAGTCGCCGCACCGGCCGCCGATCTGGCTCCTTGGCTCCTCCGGCTTCAGTGCCCGGCTGGCCGGGATGCTCGGGCTGCCCTTCGCCTTCGCGCACCACTTCTCCGCGCGGAACACCATCCCCGCGCTCGACCTCTACCGCGAGTCCTTCCGGCCCAGCGCCGTCCTGGACCGGCCCTACGCCCTGATCGGGGTGGCCGCGCTCGCCGCCGACGAGGAGAAGGAGGCCCGCCGGCAGGTGCTGGCCGCCGCGCTCAGCATGGTGCGGCTGCGGACCGGACGGCCCGGCCTGGTGCCGACCCCGGAGGAGGCCGAGGCCTACCCCTTCTCGCCCATGGAGCGGGAGTTCGTCGACTCCTGGAACGCCAACGTGGTGCACGGCACCCCGGACGAGGTCCGCGCCGGTCTGGACGAGCTGCAGAAGCGCACCGGCGCCGACGAGTTGATGCTCACCGCCAACGCCCACAGCGGCGAGGCGCGGCTGCGCAGCTATGAGCTGATCGCGGACGCGTACGGCTTCCCGGCCGGCTGAGCATGGTTGTCCACGGTCAACTGATAGCCGGGGGCCAGGACTTGCCCGCGCCCGTCTGGACCCCGGCCTCGGGGCTGTCCAGCAGCTCGGAGATACGATCCGGCGGCACCGGCCGGGAGTAGAGCCAGCCCTGGCCGGTGTCGCAGCCGATGCGGCGCAGCCGGGTGGCCTGGGCCGAGGTCTCCACGCACTCGGCGGTGACCGTCAGGCCCAGCCGGTGGGCGAGCTGGACCATCGCCTCGACGATGACCTCGTCCGCCGGGTTCGGCGAGGCCGCGGCCCGCTCCTCGTACTGGAAGCCGCGGACGAAGGAGCCGTCGAGCTTGAGGACGGACACCGGCAGGCGGCTGAGGTAGGCCAGGTTGGAGTAGCCGGTGCCGAAGTCGTCGATGGCGATGCGCACGCCCATGTCGCTGAGCGCCTTGAGCGTCTGCAGCGGGCGGCCCGCCGAGCCCATGACGGCCGACTCGGTGAGTTCCAGCTGGAGCAGATGCGGCGGCAGGCCCGTCTCCGCCAGGGTCTCGGCCACGTCCGTCACCAGGTCCGAGTCCCACACCTGGCGCACCGCCACATTGACGCTCACGAAGATCGGCGGCTCGTCGGGGTGCTCCACCTGCCAGCGGCGGGCCTGGCGGCATGCGGTGCGCAGCACCCAGCGGCCCAGCGGGACGATCGAGCCGTCCTCCTCCGCCAGTCCGATGAACCGATTCGGCGTCAGGGTGCCGAACTGCGGGTGGTTCCAGCGGATCAGCGCCTCCACCCCGTGCACCCGGTCGTCCTCCATGCCGACCAGCGGCTGATACTCCAGCGCGAACTCGCCCCGCTCGATGGCCGGCCGGAGGGTGGAGGCGAGGGCCTGCCGGGTCATGCGGTGGGCGTTGCGCTCGGGGTCGAACAGCGTCCAGCGGGCCTTGCCGTCGGCCTTGGCCCAGTACAGCGTGGTGTCGGCGGCCTGCATCAGCGCGGTGGGTGTGGTGCCGGCCGCATGGCGTTCGACCACGCCGATGGACGCCGACACCGACAGTCGCTGCCCGGCCAGGTCGTACGGCTCCTGGATGGCGGCGAGCAGCGACTCGGCGAGGTCGGCGACCTGCTCGGTGCCGGTGGTGTCCTCCACCAGCAGCGCGAACTCGTCGCCGCCGAGCCGCGCCACCAGCGGGGTGCCGGCCCTGGTCGCCCGGGCCCGCCCGGCCTCCTCGGCACAGCGGACGAGGCGTTCGGCGACGGCGGACAGCAGCCGGTCGCCGACGCGGTGGCCGAGGGTGTCGTTGACGGCCTTGAACCCGTCGAGGTCGAGGTAGCACAGGCCGATCCGGCCGGTGCCGCTCTGCTCGTAGGACTCGGCCTCCAGCGCGGCGGTGAGGCGTTCGAAGAACAGGGTGCGGTTGGGCAGCCGGGTCACCGGGTCGTGCATCTGCAAGTGCCGCAGCCTGGCCTGGAGTTCGCGGCGGGAGCTGATGTCGGTGACCGAGAGCAGGACGGGACCGTCCGCCTCGGGCAGCGGGGTGACGGTGACCTGCACCCACACCGAGTGGCCCTCGGGGTGCTTGAGCCGGCGCGTGCAGCGCAGCTTCGCCTGCCGGCCGCGCAGCACCTCGAGGTAGGCGTGCCAGGTGCGGGCGTCGGAGGACAGGTCCACCAGGTCGGCGGCGACGGCCCCGGTGAGGCTGTCCGGGTCGCTGCCCAGCAGGGCTGCGAGGGTGCCGTTGGCGCTGACGACCATGCCCTCGCGGTCGACGACGGCCATGGCGAGCGGGGCGGCCGTGAAGACGGAGCGGTAGGGCGGCGCGGGCTCCGGGGCCGGCCCGGCCTCCGGGTCCGGCCCGGTCAACGGGTCGGACGGGGCGGCCAGGGCTGTCGGCTGCGGCGTGGATTCGGTACCGGGAGACGTGACGATCTCACTCTCTGTGACGACCGGCCGGTCGAGATCTGCGGGCGCCGGCCCTTCGGACGTTCCGCTCACCGCTCGCTCCCGCAGTGCACTCGATCGCTGTCCGTGCAGGAAAGTCTCAGGAAAGTGTGCCGATCATAGAGGCTGGCCCAGGGGCCTTCCAGCCACTGTCCAGCCTCGGGGACGGTCCCGCATCTCTGCCAGATCGTTTCTGCCCGCAGTTGGAAGCGTTCTTCGGGCCTCCGACCAGTTGTGACGTTCCGTGAGTGGTTCGGGGTGTCGGAACCGCACGGACGGACGCACTCCTCACCCGAGCGGCCCAGCCGAACAGGGCGCAGTACGACAAATCCTCCCAGTCTGGGTGCGGTGTCCCGTGAGCCGTCCCCCCGGAGGTCCCCGTGCCGCGTCAGCTCCCCCTGAGAGGACTCGGCCGCGAGGCTCTGAGGGGATTGGGCCGACTGGGTGGACGGACTCGGCCGGCCGGGCGACTGACGGCCACGGCCCGGCCCCGGCTGCGCACCACGGCCGCGATGTGCACCACCATGTCCGCGCTCGCGGCGACCTCGCTCGTCACCGCCCCCTCGGTCGACGACGAACCCTTCTCCACCGCCGCGTGCACCCTGACCAGGACCGAGGCGCACCACTCGGAGGGCCTGGACACCTGGAACGCCACCTACCCCCGGCCCCGCCGCGAGCTGGACGCCGTGATGGTGTTCCTGTCGTTCCCGGACTCCCCCCCGCTGACCACGCCCGCCGAGCTGGCCGCCGACCATTTCCCCTCCACCAGCGACTTCTTCCGGCGCTCCTCCTACGGCAAGTTCACCCTGCGCCCGCACCCGCTGCGCCAGTGGATCCGCATGCCGCGCCCGTCCACGGCATACGCCATACAGCGCGACTGGACGGTCTCCCACCGGGCGGCCTATCTGCGGGACGCGCTCGCGGCGTCCGACGCGCACGTGGACTTCTCGCGCTACGACATCGTGTACTTCGTCGCCGACCCGGACGCGCCCGGTGTGGACTCCGACGCCACCAAGGTCGTCAATCTGGACTCTCCGCTGCGGGCCGACGGCCGCGACATCCGCCGCTTCGTCACCGTGTTCGAGAACCATCCCCCGGACCGGCTGGTCCTCGCCCACGAGACCGGCCATGTCTTCGACCTGCCCGACCTCTACAACCGGCCGGTGGACGGCAAGGGCGACTGGGACACCCATGTCGGCGACTGGGACCTGATGGGCAGCCAGTTCGCGCTCGCCCCCGACCTGTTCGCCTGGCACAAGTGGAAGCTGGGCTGGCTGGAGCCGCGCCAGGTGCGGTGCGTGCGCGGCGGCGGTCCGGTGCGGCTGACGCTGGAGCCGCTGGGCGCGGGGCCCGGGGTGCCGGTGACGGGCGCCGCCGGGGCACCGTCCTTCGGGCTGGGGCGGGGGGTGAAGCTCGCGGTGGTGCGCACCGGCCCGGACAGCGTGCTCGCCTTCGAGGCGCGCGGCCCGGTCGGCAACGACGCGGCGGCCTGCCGGGAGGGGGTGCTGGTCTACCGGGTGGCCAGCGGCACCCGGTCCGGCAGCGGCCCCGTCGAGGTGATCGACGCCCACCCGGGGACGGAGGCCTGCTGGGAGGACTCGGTCTACCCACCGCTGGCGGACGCCCCGGTCGCCCTCGGCGAGAGCTTCACGGTGCCGGACGAGAACGTGCGGGTGGAGGTGGAGGAGCGTACGGCCTCGGGGGCCTGGACGGTGAAGATCACCACCGGGTGATCCGGCCCGGCGGCCGCGAGGCCGATTCCGGGAACACCGGGTCAGGGTTCCCGGGATCCCGGGAACGGGGAAGGCCCTC
>NZ_BAAAIZ010000002.1:78037-96974 GCF_039526425.1 Streptomyces thermospinosisporus | reverse complement strand
GTGCGCCGCCAGGGACTCGAACCCCGGACCCGCTGATTAAGAGTCAGCTGCTCTAACCAACTGAGCTAGCGGCGCCTGCTGACGTCGTAGACATTAGCACCCTGGTCCAGGGGAGGAAAAATCGATATCCGCACCGCCGCACGGGCCGCCCGCACGGCCGCCCACAGCAGCACCTCCGGGCCCGGCAGCCAGGGGTGACGCGTGTCCGGGGCCACCAGCCAGCGCGATCCGGAGCGCTCCCCGGGCACCGGGCCGACGGGGGCCGGGACGGTCACCGCGTCGCCGGTGCCGTGGCACAGCAGCGGGGGCACCGCATCGGCGCGGCCCCGGGACCTGCCGCCGGAACCCCACTCCTCCCACTCCAGCAGCGCCGGGAGCCGCCGGGCGGTGCCGACCGCGGCGAACAGCAGCATGCGGCCGCGGAACTGCGCGACCGGGCCGGAGCCCGGCCCCTCCTCCCACATCCGGTCCAGCATCCGGCGCCCGAAGATCGCGGGGGTGCTGACCACGTCGAAGGCGACCCCGCAGGGCAGCACCACCGGAGCGTCCGGCCGCTCCCGCCAGTACGAGAGCGTGCTGCGGGGATACGTTCCTGCCGAGGCCAGCCAGGAGGCGCCGTCCGGGGTGACACCGCTGACGTCGGGGGCGTTCCGTGCGCTGCTCATGACGTCCAGATCTACCGGTGGTGAGCGCACGGTCGCCGGTGGTTGCCGGAAACCGGGACAGCGGGGGCGGACGGGGAGTATCGTGCCCGCCCGGCATATGCCACGCGCGTTCGACCCTGGGCCGGGCCCCTGCGTGCGGGGCCGCTACACGGGGTCGGCGAAGCCGTGCCCCTCGCCGCCGCGCAGCAGATCCCGGCCGAACTCGACCATCCGCCGCGCGTAGTCCTCGGTCCACTCGGCGCGTTCGGCGATGTCCGCCGTCGTCAGCCGGTCGAAGCGGCGGGGGTCGGCGAGCTGGGCGGCCGCCATCGCCTGGAACTCCGCCGCCCGGTCCGCCGCCGCCCGGAACGCGAGCGTCAGCTCCGTGGCCCGCTCCAGCAGTATGCGCGGATCGTCGATCGACTCCAGGTCGAAGAAGTGCTCCGGGTCGGAGGCCGCCTCCGCGGGCTCGAAGAGCAGGGGCGCGGGGCGTAGCCGCGGCTGGTCCCGACGCGGCGCGTGCTCCGCCATGTCTTCTCCTTCTCGTGCGTCGCGATCGACCCTCTGGCAAGTGGGCCACCGTCCATTGTCCCGCGCCCGCGCAAGAGGGCGTCGGGCCGGCCCGGGAGCCTCCCTCCCGGACTCTCCCCCGTGACAGGCAAGTCGATACTTGCATATGCTGGCCGGCATGGCGGAGGATGTGTTCAAGGCGCTGGCCGATCCCACCCGCCGGCGCATTCTCGACGAACTGGTGGAGCGTGACGGCCAGACGCTGTTCGAGATCTGCACGCGGCTGGTGACCAAGCACGGGCTGGGGCTGTCCCGCCAGGCGATCAGCCAGCACCTGGCCGTCCTGGAGGCCGCGGATCTCGTCCGCACCCGCCGCCAGGGCCGCTACAAGTTCCACGATCTGAACACTGCACCCCTGGAGCACATCGTCACCCGATGGCTCCGGCCCGACCCCGATGAGGGCAGACCATGAGGATCCACCTGACCAGCGTCTTCGTCGACGACCAGGAGAAGGCGCTGCGCTTCTACACCGATGTGCTGGGCTTCGTGAAGAAGCACGACGTGCCGATGGGCGACCACCGCTGGCTGACCGTGGTCTCCCCCGAGGAGCCGGACGGCACCGAGCTGCTGCTCGAGCCGTCCGCCCACCCGGCGGTGGCGCCGTACAAGACGGCCCTGGTCCAGGACGGCATCCCGGCCGCCTCCTTCGCCGTGGACGACGTCCGGGCCGAGTACGAGCGGCTGCGCTCCCTCGGGGTGGCCTTCACCCAGGAGCCCCTGGAGATGGGCCAGATCACCACCGCCGTCCTGGACGACACCTGCGGCAACCTGATCCAGATCATCCACGCCAAGTGAGCCGTACGCGTCCACATGCAGTGAGCCGTACGCGTCCACGCGAAGTCTGCCGTACGCGTCCACGCGAAGTGAGCCGCGCGGGCCTCTCACCCGCGGACCGCGGACGCCTCACACCTGGACGATCGGCTCCCTGGTGAACAGCGAGCCCAGCGACGGCGCGTTGACCCGGCGGTCGGCCAGGCGCAGGCCCTCCCAGACGGTGACCTGGTTGGCGGTGAGCACCGGCTTGCCGAGGTCCTTCTCCAGGGCCGGGATGTGGGCGGCGGTGTGCAGCGCGGTGTCCGGCAGCAGCAGGGCCTCGGCGTCGGGCCGGTCGGCGGCGCGGGCCAGCGCGAACACCTCCTCCTCGCCCCAGGTGCCGACCTCGGCGGCCGTGATGATCCCGGAGCTGCGCACGCCGGTCACCTCCAGGCCGCCGGCCCGCAGGAAGTCGGCGAACAGATCGGCCACGTCGTCGGGATAGGTGGCGCCGACGGCGACCCGGCGCACCTCGATCTCCCGGGCCGCGTTGACGAAGGCGAAGGACGTGGAGGAGGCCGGCATCCCCGCCGCCAGGGCCAGCGAGCGGACCTGCTCGTGCGCCCCCTGCCAGCCGAGCACGAAGCTGCCGGAGGTGCAGGCCCACACCACCGCGTCGGCGCCCGCGAGCCGCAGTTCCCCGACCCCTGCCGCCAGCCGCTCGGCCGAGCCCATCTCCCGCAGCGCGTCCACCCGGTGCGCGTCCTCGCCGATGTCGGTGTGCACGACGTCCACCCGTACGTCGCTGCCCAGCAGCTGCTCGATGCGCGGATAGTCGTCCTCGGCGGAGTGGCCCGGGTAGAGGATGCCCAGTGCGGTCATGTCCAGCCTTCCTGCTGCTTCTCGTCCGACCTGTCGGTGAGGCCCTGCGCGGGTCGCGCGTCCTGCACGTTCTGTGCGTTCTGCACCACGGAACCCGGCCGCGGATCCGGCAGTGCGGGTTTGGAGCGCGCCGACTCGTCGATCAGCGCCTGATACGGTCCCACCGCGCGGGTACCCAGCCGGCGCAGCGCCGCCCACATGGTCACCTGGTTGGCCGAGATGACCGGTATGCGTAGTTCCGCCTCGAGCTGCGGGATCACGTCGTAGGTCGGCAGGTTGGTGCAGGACAGGAAGAGCGCGTCGGCCGAGCCGAGCCGGCCGCGCACCGCCGCCCGCCGGGCCATGTCGACCACCTCGCGATAGGTGACCTTCCAGATGTGGCGGGTCAGGCTCATGTAGGCGCAGCCCGTGACCGTGACGCCCGCCTGCGCGACATAGCTCTCCAGCGCCCTGGTCACCGACACGGTGTACGGCGTCACCAGCGCCACCCGGCGCACGTCCAGCTCCACCAGCGCCTCAAGCAGCGCGCCCGAGGTGGTGATCGCCGGGACCGATCCGGCCCTGCTCATCGCCTCGCACATGGCCCGCTCGCCCGCCACGCCGCCGACGAAGCTGCCGGAGGTGCAGGCGTAGGCGACGACCTCGGGCGCCACCGCGGTGAGGGTGCGCACCGCGTCGCCGAGGGTCTCGTGCTCGCTGATCATCCGCGCCAGGTCCAGGCTCACCTCGACCGGCACGTAGGGGGTGCGGGTCAGATGCAGGGACACCTCGTCGGGCACCCAGCGCCACAGCTCGCGGTCCAGCGCGAAGTCGAAGGGGGCGACCACCCCGACCCCGCGCTGCGGGCCCGGTCCACCGAGAAAGGAGACGTCCAAGACAGCACCGGCCTCACGCTGGAAGGAGAGCACGCGAAGAGCCATACAACGGTTCGCCGAAACGCCCGTGTTGACGACGGTAGGTTCGGGTGCGAGCGTGGTCAATCCGCGCATCTCAGACGCCCGGAACAACCCGGGAAGGCAACCGGTCCACGCGGAGAAACGGCGGCCCATGACCACCCCCGTACTGCTCGTCCTGGACGCCGAGCCGCCGCCCCGGCTCGGCCGGCTCACCGGCCGGGTGCGGATCGAGCACGCCGACGAGTCCACGCTCGCCGAGCGGCTGCCGCACGCCGATGTGCTGCTGGTGTGGGACTTCACCTCGCACGCCGTGCGCAAGGCCTGGCCCGGCGACGGGCCCCGCCCCCGCTGGGTGCACACCGCCAGCGCCGGCGTGGACCATCTGATGTGCCCGGAGCTGGCCGCCTCCGGCACGGTGGTGACCAATGCGCGCGGGGTCTTCGACCAGCCGATCGCCGAGTACGTCGCCGCCCTGGTGCTCGCGCTGGCCAAGGACCTGCCGCGCACGCTGGAGTTCCAGCGGGAGCGGACCTGGCGGCACCGGGAGTCGCGCAAGGTCGCCGGGACCCGGGCGGTGGTGGTCGGTTCGGGGCCGATCGGGCGGGCGATCGACCGGACGCTGAAGGCGCTGGACGTCACCACCGCGCTGGTCGGCCGCACCCGGCGGGCCGGGGTGCACGGCCCGGAGGACCTGGACCGGCTGATCGCCCGCGCGGACTGGGTGATCGCCGCCGCTCCGCTGACCGAGCAGACCCGCGGCATGTTCGACGCCCACCGCTTCGGCGTGATGCAGCCCTCCGCCTGCTTCATCAACGTCGGCCGCGGCCCCCTGGTGGTCGAGGAGGCACTCGCCGAGGCGCTGCGCCGGCGCTGGATCACGGCCGCCGCCCTCGACGTCTTCACCTCCGAGCCCCTGGACCCGGCGAGCCCGCTGTGGGAGGTGCCCGGCCTGATCGTCTCGCCGCACATGAGCGGGGACACGGTCGGCTGGCGCGACGAACTCGCACAGCAGTTCATCCAGTTGTACGAACGCTGGGAGGCCGGACAGCCCCTGGTGAACGTGGTCGACAAGCAGCGTGGGTATGTACCCGGACACTGACGTTCCCTGGAGGGTGGATGACCGAGCTCACCGAGCTGACCGCCGTGCAACTGCTGGACGGCTACCGACGGGGCGAGTTCGGCCCCGTGGAGGCCACCCGGGCCGCGCTGCGCCGGGCCGAGGAGATCCAGCCGGAGCTGAACGCGTTCGTGCGCATCACCGCCGAGGAGGCCCTTGAGCAGGCCCGGGCCGCCGAGGAGCGGTGGCGGCGCGGCGAGCCGGGCGGCCTGCTCGACGGGGTGCCGGTGACGGTGAAGGACATCCTGCTGCTGGCCGGCCATCCCACCCTGAAGGGCTCGCTGACCGTCGCCCCGGACGGCCGCTGGGACGAGGACGCCCCGTCGGTGGCCCGGCTGCGGGAGCACGGCGCGGTGTTCCTCGGCAAGACCACGACCCCGGAGTTCGGCTGGAAGGGCGTCACCGACTCCCCGCTCAGCGGGATCACCCGCAACCCGCACGATCCGGCGCGCACCCCGGGCGGCTCCAGCGGCGGCGCCGCGGCGGCCGTGGTCCGGGGTGCGGGGCCGCTGGCGCTCGGCACCGACGGCGGCGGCAGCGTCCGCATCCCGGCCGCCTTCTGCGGGATCTTCGCGCTGAAGCCGACGTACGGCAGGGTGCCGCTGTATCCGGCGAGCGCCTTCGGCACGCTCGCCCATGTCGGGCCGATGACCCGGGACGCGGCGGACGCGGCGCTGCTGATGGACGTGATCGCCCGCCCGGACTCGCGGGACTGGTCGGCGCTGGGCCCCGCGCCGGGCTCGTTCGCCGAGCAGCTGGCCGGCGGGGTGCGCGGGCTGCGGGTGGCGTACTCGCCGTCGCTGGGCGGCCAGGTGGCGGTGCAGCCGGCCGTGGCGACGGCGGTGCGGCGGGCGGTGGAGCGGCTGGCGCAGCTCGGCGCGTACGTGGAGGAGACCGACCCGGACCTCACCGAGCCGGTGAAGGCCTTCCACACCCTGTGGTTCGCGGGGGCCGCCCGGGTGGTGCAGCACCTCACCCGCTACCAGCGGGAGCTGCTCGACCCCGGGCTGCGCGAGATCTGCGCGGAGGGCGCACGGTACTCGGCGCTGGACTACCTCGCCGCGGTGGACGTCCGGATGGACCTGGGCAGGCGGATGGGCCGCTTCCACGACACCTACGACCTGCTGGTCACGCCGACCCTGCCCATCACGGCGTTCGAGGCGGGCGTGGAGGCGCCCAAGGGCTCCGGGCACCGGCGCTGGACCGGCTGGACCCCGTTCACCTACCCGTTCAACATGACGCAGCAGCCCGCGGCGACCGTGCCGGTCGGCACGGATGCCGACGGCCTGCCCATCGGGCTTCAGCTGGTGGCCGCCCGCCACCAGGACGCGCTGGTGCTGCGGGCCGCCCACACGCTGTACGAGGCGGGGGTGGCCGCCCCGGTCAGGCCCGGCGGAAGCTGAGCGTCTCCCCCGCCGCGCCGGTGCGCCACAGGTCGTTGCAGGCCTCGGCCAGCTCCGCCAGCCCCTCCGTCACCTGCCCCCAGACGATGCCGGGCACCCAGCCGACGTCGCCGTTGAGCAGCAGGTTGTTCCGCTCGTAGAACAGGGCGAGGTCCACCAGCGTCGTCCCCGGCCGGACCTCCCGGTCGTAGCCGTAGGCCTTGGTGCCCAGTTCCGCGCCCGCGAAGGAGAAATAGCAGAGATCTCCCGGGATAGGGGTGACTGTCGGGTTTTCCAGGGGTGGCTCCGATTCCGCGAACGGCGGGAAAAGGGCGTAGATCTCGTTGCGTGCGTACTTGGCGTGGTAGACGTCGCCGCTGAGCGGGAGCGCGTCCCAGACCGCGGCGCAGGTCAGCGGCGCCCTGTCGTCGAGCAACCGCGCCATGCCGCGCACACCACGCCGAGTGAGGGCGACTTCGACCCAGCGTTCCGTCATTCCGCCTCCTCGGATGCTTTCGGGAGGGTTACCCGGCAGGCCCGCCACCCATGCCCGGCCGCGACATTGCCCTTCGGGTCACCTCACCAAAGGACAATTGTTGCCGCCCCCACAGCGTCGGCAGAATTCCGATTGCAGCGAATTGCACAGCCGAGAGGAATTCTGAAATGACGAAGAAGCGCACTGCGCTCGGATTTCTTGCCGTGGCCCTGAGTGCGGGCGTGACACTCGGCACCGTTTCCTCCGCGCAGGCGGCAGCGCACGACGCGAAGGCCGTGAAGTACAGCAAGAAGTGCGGCGGGGGCCCGGGAAACTGCAAGCTCACGAAGCGTCACCCGCAGAAGGGCACGGTCAAGGTCACGGTCGACAACAGCGGGAACAGCCCGATGCGTTACGGCTGGGACATCCGGCACAAGGGAAAGATCGTGTGCTGGGGCGAAATCCGTGAGAACTGGAAGAAGCCCAAGACGTTCACCTGCAAGAACATGCCCAAGGGTCTGCTGACGCTCACCATGCCCTACCGGAAGAGCACCAGCATCAGCCTGAAGTGGTGACCGTCCGCCGCACCGGGAGCGAGTTCAGAGACCGACCCGCCATGTCACGCATTCCGATTCTTGAAAGGGACACATGTCACTCGGTACCGCATCCGTCTCGAAGCGTCGTGGGCTGGGAATCACGGGGGCGCTGACCGCCGCCGGCCTCACCCTGGGCGCCCTCACCATGACCCCCGTGCACGCCGTCGAGACGGCCGGAGCATCCGCGCAGGCGTCCAAGGTCGCCGCCGCCAAGGGCAAGGTCATCAACATCAGTGGCAAGATGCCCGGCTGCCGGGTCCACGCCGTCGTCAGCGCCAGCAGGAAGACCGCGTCCGGGTACTTGAGGAGCTCGTGCAAGTACGGGTCCGCACACGTCCTGGCCGGCATGCTCACCATCGACAATCAGAAGACGAAGACCGTCACGAAGCGGCAGCGGACCGGAAAGATGGCCGAGACGAAGACGGTCAAGCTGTCCAATCCGAAGGGCACCCAGAAGATCTGCATGGTGGGCAGCTGGAACCACCCGCTCGGCCCGGCGCCGGAGCAGCGCAGCGAGGCCCGCGCCTGCGTCAAGTACTGAACCTCTGTGCCTGAGGTACCGCACCCCCCTGTGCCCGGCGCGCGACCACGGCGCCGGGCACAGGCACGACCTCTCCACGAACGAGAGGGAATACTCAGCGGCAACCTGGGTAGCGGCGCGCCCATGGTTCCAGAACAGGCAGTCGACAACGGCTCACGGCCCAGAGGCCGCCCCGCCATCTCCCGCCGCCTGCTGCTCACCGGCACCGCCGCTCTGGCCACCACCGGCGTGGTCGGTGCGGCGAGCGGCTGCAGCCGCGTGGCCACCGCGGACACCGGAGACGGCGGGCATCTGCTGCAGCAACTACGCGCGAGGGGCACCGTGCGCCTGGGCATCGCCGGCGAGCAGCCCTACGGATACATAGGCAAGGACGGAGAGATCACCGGTTCCGCTCCGGCCATCGCCACCCGCATTTTCCAGCGGCTGGGCGTCGAGCGGGTGGAGCCGTTCCCCACAGAGTTCGGCTCGCTGATCTTCGGGCTCAACTCCCTGCAGTTCGACGTGGTCGCGGCCGGCATGTACATCAACCCCGAACGCTGCGAGCAGGTCCTCTTCGCCGATCCCGAGTACCAGATGAAGGATGCCTTCATCGTGCGCAAGGGCAATCCGATGAACCTGCGGACCTACGAGGACATCGCCCGCACCGGCGCTCGCATGGCCACCGGCATCGGCTACGCGGAGATCGACTACGCCAAGGAGGCTGGTGTCAAGAAGATCGACACCCTTCCCGATCAGTTGGCCGGTCTCCTCGCCGTCGAACAGGGCCGCGTAGACGTCTTCGCGGGAACCGCGGTCACCGTGCGCAATGTGGTCGAGCAGTCCGGCAGCAACAAGGTGGAGGCCACGGACGAGGTCACGCCCATCGTGGACGGCAAACCGGTCGTCGACGTCGGCGGGTTCGCGTTCCGCTCGACGGAGCGCAATCTGCGTGACGCGTTCAACCGGGAGCTGCACAAGATGAAGCGCAGCGGCGAACTGCTCGAAGTCATGCGCCCCTTCGGCTTCACCGAGGACCAGATGACGTCCCTCACGGCCGAGGAGAAGTGCCGTCCATGACAGACTTCAGCGCAGGCCTCTGGGAACTTCTGCTCAGGGGCGTATGGATCACGGTCCAGCTCACCGTGTACAGCGCCGCTCTCGGCGCGGCCGTCGCTTTCGTCGTGGGTCTGGCCAGGACCCACCGCCTGTGGATCGTCCGCTTCGTCTCCGGGGCCTACTTCGAGATCTTCCGGGGCACCTCGGCCCTGGTGCTGATGATCTGGGTCTTCTTCGTGGTGCCGCTGACCCTGGGCTGGCAACTCGTACCGATGTGGGCAGCCGTCCTCACCCTGGGGTGCACCTACGGCGCCTACGGCTCCGAGATCGTCCGCGGAGCGGTGGCAGCGGTGCCGCCGGCCCAGACGGAGGCAGGTGTCGCAATGGGCTTCACCCCCGCTCAGCGGCTGAGGAAGATCGTCCTGCCCCAGGCCTGGCCCGAGATGGTGCCGCCCTTCAACAACCTGCTCATCGAGCTGCTGAAGGGCACCGCCCTGGTTTCGGTGCTGGGCGTCGGCGACATCACCTTCGCGGCCCAGCTGGTACGCAACGCCACCGGTGACAGCGCCCCGGTGTACACCGTCATCCTCGTCATGTACTTCGTGCTCGCCTTCCTGCTCACCCGTGTCATGCGCCTGGTCGAGCGCAGGGCGAAGGCGGGAGTCGGACGGTCCGCGCCCCCCGGTCGTACCGTCATCCGCAAGGCCGGTCCTGGTCCGCGGAAGGACCTCGTCGCCGACTCGTCGGCCACCGGAGGTGCCGCATGAACTGGAACTGGACCACGCTGAAGGACTTCCTGCCGTCCTTCTGGGACGGTCTGCTGGTCACCCTGCAGGCCCTGATGCTGGGCTCGTTGATCGCCTTCACTCTCGGACTCTTCTGGGCTCTCGCCCAGCGTTCCCGTCTGAAGGTGGTGAGCTGGCCGGTCACCGCGTTCACGGAGTTCATACGCAACACCCCGCTGCTCGTGCAGCTCTTCTTCATCTTCTACGTGCTGCCCGAGTGGGGGCTGACCCTCTCCGCGCTGACCACCGGTGTCGTCGGCCTGGGTCTGCACTACTCGACGTACACGGCGGAGGTGTACCGCGCCGGCATCGACGGTGTGCCCGCGGGGCAGTGGGAAGCCGCCACGGCCCTCAGCCTTCCCCGTTCACGCACCTGGACCGCGGTGATCCTGCCCCAGGCCCTGCGGCGTGTCGTGCCCGCCCTCGGCAACTACGTCATCGCGATGCTGAAGGACTCGCCGATGCTGATGACCATCGGCGTCCTGGAGATGCTGGGCGAGGCCCGCCAGTTCGGGTCGCAGACCTTCCACATGAACGAGCCGATCGTGCTCGTGGGCATCGCCTTCATCCTCATCGCCTACCCCGCCTCTCTCCTTCTCCGAGCCCTGGAGCGCCGTCTTGTCCGCTGAAACCGAACCCACACCCCAGATCCCTCGTGACACCGGGACGACCCGCGAAGTGATCCGTCTCGACCAGGTCACCAAGCGCTTCGGTGACAACACCGTCCTCGATCGGCTCAACTTCACCGTGGACGCCGGAAAGCACGTCACGCTGATCGGCCCCTCGGGATCCGGCAAGACGACCATCCTGCGGCTGCTGATGACGCTGGTGCAGCCCGACGAGGGCACCATCACCGTGGACGGGGAGCAGCTTTACCCCGCCCCCGAGAAGCAGGTCCGGGAAGTGCGCAAGAAGATCGGGATGGTCTTCCAGCAGTTCAACCTCTTCCCCAACATGAAGGTGCTGCGGAACGTCACCGAGGCGCCCGTCACCGTCCTCGGCATGTCGAAGGACGAGGCGGAGGCCAGGGCGCGGGAACTGCTGGAGCTGGTCGGTCTCGCCGACAAGTGCGACGCCTATCCGACGCACCTGTCCGGCGGCCAGCAGCAGCGGGTCGCGATCGCCCGGGCGCTGGCGATGCGGCCGCAGGTGCTGCTGCTCGACGAGGTGACCTCGGCGCTCGACCCGGAGCTGGTCGCCGGTGTCCTCGACGTGCTGCGGGACATCGCCCACAGCACCGACATCACGATGCTCTGTGTGACCCACGAGATGAGCTTCGCCCGGGACATCTCCGACCAGGTACTCATGTTCGACTCGGGCCGGGTCATCGAATCGGGCTCGCCGGAGAAGCTGTTCGGAGACCCCGATCACGAGCGCACGCGCGAGTTCCTGAGCACCATCCTGTAGCGAAGCGATTTCATTCACCATCGCGAAGAAAGTGAATGTTCACACCCTGATCGCACCGTACGCTTCATACAATGGAGGGTAATTTCGGAAATGACCAGGAAGGGATTCCTGTAGTCCACTTCGTGATCTAGAGTGGGCGTTGACAGTGAGACAGCCAACGGGGAAACGGGGAATTCCGTGTCCACTGCAACGACCACTCCGCCCGCATGTTCCGCCACGTGCTCGTGCCGGATCATTCTCCGGGCCGCCGACGGAACGCCACCCATAAAGGAGTTAACCGATCGCGAACGGGAAGTACTGGCCCTGCTCGGGGGATGCATGGCCAACCGTGCTCTGGCCCGGCGGCTGGGCATTGCGGAGCGCACCGTCAAGGCCCATGTCGCACACATCATCGAAAAACTAGGACTGAGCACCAGACTCGAAGCGGCGGTCGTCGCGGCGGTGCACCATGAGCTGATCTGCCCGGAGAGGCATTCGGCCGCCGGCCAGACCGCTCGCGGAACGGCCGGTGCGGGCGGCGCCGGGGTCCAGTGGCGCCGGCCGTTGTCATATTCCGATCGCATACCCCCTGCTCACGACGCCTCTTTCGCAACGCGGAGCGTCCCGGCAATCTCGTCAACACCCGCTCCGCAACAGCTCCTTGACGGCTATCGTGGACGGGAATCGCCGACCGGACCGCGGCCCTGACCAAGTGAGCGCAGCGCGAGGTGAGCAGATGAGGCTGGAGCCGACCACGCCGTACCGCTCCGTCCAGGGCGCCCTGCGGGTGCTGGAGACGGTGGCGCGGCACAGCGGCGGGATCGGCGAGGCGGAGCTCGCCCGGGAGAGCGGCCTGGGGCCGGACCGGCTGGCCCCGCTGCTGCGGATGCTCGTCCGCGAGTCCTACGTCGAGCGGCTCGCCGACGGCAGCTGTGTCAGCGGGGATGCCCTCGCCCGTCTCGGCGCCGCCCGGGATCACGACGAGGCGCTGCGCGCCAAGCTTCAGGCCACCCTGGACCGGCTGCGGGACAGCGTGGGCGCCGCCGTCTATCTCAGCCGGTACGTCGACGGCGAGGTCAAGGTCACCCAGTACGCGGACAGCCCGGCCACCCCGAAGGTCAACGAGTGGGTCGACTTCCGGGTGTCCGCACACGCGACGGCGGTCGGCAAGAGCCTGCTCACCCAGCTCGACCACCAGGGCAGGCGCGATCATCTCGCCCGGTACCGTCCGGCGCGGCTCACCTCGCGCACCATCACCAGCGACAAGGTGCTGCTGTCCCGGCTGGCGGCGCAGCCGCCGACCGTGCCGGTGCTGGACCTGCAGGAGTACGCGGTCGGCACGGTCTGCGCCGCGGTGCCGATCACCGCGGGGTCCTCGGTGGGGAGCCTCGCCCTGTCCCTGCCCGTGGAGCACGCGCACCGGCTGCGCCAGGCCGCCGAGACCCTCAACCGCAGCGCGGCCCCCGTGCTGCTGTCCCTGGCGATCTGAGCCGCCGGGTCGGCCGGCCCTCCGGCGGTGGTCAGGAGCACCCCTTCGGACCAGGTAGTATTTACATCGACGCCGCCCGCGGGGACGCGGACGGCGTGAGTCATGCGCCGCTAGCTCAGTTGGTTAGAGCAGCTGACTCTTAATCAGCGGGTCCGGGGTTCGAGTCCCTGGCGGCGCACGCAGAAGGGCCCCTCGTGGGAGCGGGGGCCCTTTGCCATGCCCGGCGACTGTCACCCGCTCTCACCAGGCGACGAAGCTGCTCGACATCCGGTGATACATCAGGGCGATTCCGGCACAGCCGAGGACGACCGCAGCCAGGATGCCGAGCACCATGACGGCGCCCCCGCCGAGCGCGAAGGGCCGCGGCTCGTGCGCCGTGGCCACCACCCGCGGGCCGTCGGTGTAGTGGACGGTGACGCGGTCCCCCTCGAGGACGGTCGCCGGGCCGTGCTGCTCCTCGAAGCGGATCACCCGGCCGTCGTGCGTGGTGAACTCGTACACATGCTGCAGCGAGCTGTGCACCGGGCCGTCGCGCCCGCCGTGCGTTCTGGTGATCACCCTCAGACAGCGCCCCTCGGCCGTCAGGCCGCTGTTCCAGGCCGAGCGGATCCGCAGCCACCGGCGCAGGATCGCGCAAGCCATGCCGAGCGCACCGGCCGCTATCAGGCCGAGCGCCCCGTAGAAGATCACGTCCATGTCGTTCCCCCAGGTCGTGCGCCTGGCCCGGTCCGGCCGGCGCGAGGATGACCTACCCACGCCGGACGGACCGGTAGCTCAAGGAAGGCTCAGAACGTGACTCCTCCGGGTGCGGCGGTCAGAACTGGACGTCCGAGCAGGCGTAGAACGCGTTGCCGGTGTCGGCGATCGTCCAGACCGCGAGGATCACATGGTGGCCGCTGAGCCCGGTGGGGAGCCGGCCGCTGTGCGAGAGCGTCTGCGGCGGGCGCTGGCCGTTGTAGGGCACGGTCAGGAACGGGGTGAGGTTGAGGTCGGACCGGGAGAGCTTGTGGTCCTGGTTCCAGCCCGGCTTGGTGACGTAGTACTTGAAGTCGGTGGTGGCGTGCATGGCGGTGAACTGCCACCGGAAGGTGTAGTTCTGGCCGCCGGTCACCTTGGTGGTGGGCCAGGCGCCGCCCGAGGGGGTGCGCGGGTTGTCGAGCTGGCCGAACCGGGTGTTGTTGCCCGAGCAGATCTGGCCGTCCGCCGGTCCCCCTGAGGGGAAGCCCTTGGGACCCTCGACGCTCTGCGGCTCCCACTGGATGTCACCGCAGTTGGTGACCGTGCCGTTCTGGCAGAGCTTCTGCCGGCTGATCGGCAGATCGGTGTAGCCGTGGCCGCTGGCCCCGCCGGAGGAGAGCACGAGGGCTCCCGTCGTGGCCAGTCCCACCGCGGCTGCGTACAGCTTGGTCCGTGTGCGCATGCTGCCGCTCCTGGAGTGTGGGGGAAGATCAGTGAGCCGTGCACTAGGTCTAGACCAAGCGTCAGAGTATGGCCGTTGGTTGAACATGTCCATACCAATCGACCGGCCTGTTCGGCCGGCCGGTCACGGACCCGTCTGGCTCCGCCCCACGCAGAACGCCACCGTCAAGTCCCTTACCAGCGCCTTGCGTTCGTAGTCGTCCAGCTCGACCAGGCCCCGCACGGTCAGCCTGGTCACGGTGTCCTCCACCGAGTCCACGACCGCGTTCAGCACGCTCGCCCGGTGCTGGGCGTCCAGCGCGGCGATCCGGCGGCGGTGCATCGCGGCGGCCACCTCGGGGGCGTACTCCACCCGGACCGGCCGCACCGCGAACACCTCGATCCCCACCGGCGCCGTGTCCTGGGCCACCGCCCGGGTCAGCGCCTCCTGCGCCGCCTCCATCGCGCCCTTGCCCGCCCCCGGCTCCTCCACGGGGACCCGCAGCAGCGCCGCCTCCACGCACTCCCGCAGATAGGTCTCGTGATCCTCGACCCCCAGCGTGACCCGCGCGGTGTCCCGCACCCGCCACACCACCAGCACCACCACCCGCAGTGCCACCCCGCCGCGGCCGGCCGCCTGCATCGGCTCGCTGCGCCAGTGCCGCAGCCGTACGTCGACCAGGCGGCGCAGCAGCAGCGGGTTCACCCAGAGCAGCCCGGTGCGGCGCACGGTCCCCCGGTAGCGGCCGAACAGATCGAGCACCCAGGCGCGTCCGGTCCGCCCGCGGGCCAGCCCGCCGAAGCCGAACAGCCCGAGCGCCGCCGCGCCCGTGTACGCCGCCCACTGCGCGGGGCCGAGCCCCGCCGCCGGAGACGCGAGGCCGGACGCACCGGCCACCGTCGGCGGCAGCACCCCCGCCCACCAGGACGTGGCCAGGCACCCGGCCACCCCGCACAGCCCGGCCACCACGCCCGCGGCACCCGGCAGCACCCGGGCGGGCCGCTCCACCAGCTCGGGGTCGGCACACAGCTCCGGGCGCGGCCCCTCGCCGGCCGGGCGGCGCAGCCGCGGCTGCTCCCCCGTGCCCTCCCGGCGGCCCACCACCGCGGGCCGCAGCGGCAGCGGCGCCGGGTCGGGGTCGTCCCGGAACAGCAGATGGACGGGGATCTCGGTGGTGGACCCGGTGTGGATGAGCCGGGCGGGCCGGGGCGGTGCGGCGGCGGTCACCGCGGCCTGCTGCCCCGAGTCCGGGCCGGGCTCCGGGACGGATTCCAGAGTGGACCCGGGGGTGGACTCGGGGGTCGACTCCGGGGTGTGGTCGGTGGTCGTGGTCATGCGTGCCTCCAGCCTCCGCGCCAGATGCGTCACATCGGACAGTGCCTCGGGGCCGGCTCACCGAAGCGGGCTCGGCGGCCGGCTCACAGGAACAGCCGTCGCCAGGTCTCCGGGCCCGGGTGGCCGTCCGCGGCACCGCCCCGCCAGCCCTGGGCCCGCTGGAAGTCCTCGACGTTGCGGCGGTCCGCCTCGGTCCAGCGCGGGCCCGGACCGGTGGTGTAGTGCCGGCCGAACCCCTTCCTCACCAGCTGCCGCCCCAGCCGGGTGACGTACGCGTTCTCGGCGCCGGGCCGGAACGCGGCCCGCCCCGGATAGCCCGGCACCCCGTGCGAGGCGGGGGCCTGAGCGGCCCCGGGGGGCGGCGCGGAAGGCGCAGGGCCGGCGGAAGCGGAAGCTCCGCTCTTGGTGTGGCGCGGGATGTCCTGCCCCCGGCCGGTCACCAGCAGGCCCCGGGTCACCGGCCCCGGCAGCCCGTCCGCGGCGGGCCCCCGCCGGCCCTGCGCCTGCTGGAACGCCCGGGTCGCCCTGCGGTCCGCCTCCGTCCGCCGCGGCCCCGGCCCCACGGCGTAGAAGCGGGCCCCGCCCCGGCCGGAGAGCGTGCGCCCGAGCTCCGTGACGTACGCGTTGACCGCACCGGGGCCGAAATGCGACGCCCCCGGGAACGGCGTCCGGCGCGGCACGGCCGCCGGGACGGAGCCCGCCGTGGAGGCGGTCACGCCCTTGTAGCGGTACGGGACGCAGCGGCTGGAGTTGGTCCAGTAGGCGTACGGGGTCGTCCTGGCGCGGGCGTGCGGCGGCGCCAGCTCGCAGGCCAGGTAGGAGGTGCGCTCGGGGTCGGACCAGCCCCCGAAAAGGACGACATGGGATCCCTCGACGGGGTCGGCGGCATTGTGGAACAGCAGCATGTCGCCCGGCTGGAGTTCGCTTCTGGAGATTTTCTCGGCGTAGCTCGCGAGCGATCCGGTCCATTCATTGCGAGGCAGGTTCCAGGCCATCGAGACATAACCCGAACAGTCCTGCCGGTAACCGTCGGACCAGTACGCGTTCGTGCGGTACGGCACCTTCTCGGTCACCCATTTCCGCGCCCTGCGGATGATCTCCGCCCGGGTGATCGCGCGGATCTGCGCCGGGGCCGCGAGCGGCGCCGCCTGCCCGCCGGGACCGTACAGCGGCCCCTGCGGACCCTGCGGCGTCTCCTGCCCCTGATCTGCGGAATCGCCGGGGAGGCCGGTCGTGCCGGGCGCCGGCGAGGGGGACGGGGCGGCCACGGCCGGGATCGCGCCGCCGCGGAGCGCCGCGGCCGTCGCGGTGGCCACCACCAGCGGCCTGCGCGCCGCCGGATGTCCGGCCGCACGGCCGGCCGGGGAATACGGAAGGACGCGTCGCCAGTGCACGCATCCGGGGCAGTCGCAGTCGCTCGCGGGCTCGAATTCCTCGAATACCGGCGACTCCATGCGATTCCCCTCACATTTCCCGGGACCACCCTGACCACTGTCGCGCCTGTGCACGGAGATCAGTTTCCCAACTGTCCGCGTCGGGCGCATGTTGACGGTCCGAATGATGTACCCGGCGCCGGCCGCTCCCGCCCGCCCGCGACGGGGTGGTCGTGAGCACCGCTCGGGGTCCTGTAGAGTTACCGCGTCAGCCGGCGCCGCTAGCTCAGTTGGTTAGAGCAGCTGACTCTTAATCAGCGGGTCCGGGGTTCGAGTCCCTGGCGGCGCACCGACCGGACGGGCTCCTCGTGATCACGAGGGGCCCGTCCGTTTTTGGCCTGATTCCGACGGGTCCCCGTTGAGCGCGCACCTCTTGCCACACGTATGCATCAGTGGCCCCACCAGTCCTCCACACCCGTCACAATGGACACGTATGGCCGGTGAACACCGCGTTTCGCATCTTGCGATCATGATGGACACCGGAGACCCTGGGTTCTTCACGTCTGCCGCGGGTTGCGCGGCCGTGGAGGGGGCGGGAAAGCGGTTGCCGTCGGCGCGGGACGAGGAGTCCCGTTCGTGACGCGATGCCGTGGGGGGCATCATGCAACCGGAAGAGCGCTGAACGGTGTCTATAAGCTGTGGATGACGTGGTGACAGCGGTCTACCACTGATACGTCTGTGAAGGTCGAGGGGGACTGGAGCGGACGCTAGGAAGCGACGAAACACGTGGTGGAGCCACGTGTGGGGGGATGACTCATGACGTCGACGCCTACGGGCGCCCGCGGGGACCACGACCCGTCCCGGACCACCCAGCTGAGGGTGCCGCAGAGGGGGTGGAACACGGGCACGTTCCGGCGGATCAAGAAGACGCTGCCGCGCTACGACTACGAGCACTACAGCCGGCTCGCGGGTCCCCTCACCCAGCCCGACCCGAACAAGCCCTACCGCGTCCAGTACCGCTCGCTGATCGGCCAGGAGCCGCACCGCATCCGCATCGGGCTGATGCTGGCCGCGGCCCCGGTGCTGTCGCTGGTGCTGCTGGTGTGGCTGCTGCAGCCCTCGCACTGGACCGAGCGCGACTACCCGGCGTTCGAGTGGCTGCCCGCCCTCGACGTCGTGATGCTGGTCTCGATCGGTCTGATCGAGTTCTTCCGCTGCATGAACGTGCTGTCCAACGCGCACGCCACGCTGGTCGCCCGCGACCCCATCCCGGTGGTACCCGAGACCGGCACGCGTGTGGCGTTCCTCACCTCCTTCGTGCCCGGCAAGGAGCCGCTGGAGATGGTGACCAAGACCCTGGAGGCGGCCGTCAAGATCCGCCACCGGGGCACCATGCACGTCTGGCTGCTGGACGAGGGCGACGACCCCGAGGTGAAGGAAGTCTGCGCGCGCCTGGGCGTGCACCACTTCTCCCGCAAGGGCGTCGCCAAGTGGAACCAGAAGAAGGGCCCGCACCGCGCCAAGACCAAGCACGGCAACTACAACGCCTGGCTCGAGGCGCACGGTGACGACTACGACTTCTTCGCCTCGGTCGACACCGACCACGTGCCGCTGCCCAACTACCTGGAGCGGATGCTCGGCTTCTTCCGCGACCCGGACGTCGGCTTCGTCATCGGCCCGCAGGTCTACGGCAACTACGACAACTTTGTCACCAAGGCCGCCGAGTCCCAGCAGTTCCTCTTCCACGCGCTGATCCAGCGCGCGGGCAACGCCTACGGCGCCCCGATGTTCGTGGGCACCTCCAACGCGGTGCGCATCAAGGCCATCAAGCAGATCGGCGGCCTGTACGACTCGATCACCGAGGACATGGCGACCGGCTTCGAGATGCACCGCGCCCGCAACCCGGAGACGGGCAACAAGTGGCGCTCGGTCTACACGCCGGACGTGCTGGCGGTCGGTGAGGGCCCCAACGCCTGGACCGACTTCTTCACTCAGCAGATGCGCTGGTCCCGCGGTACGTACGAGACGATCCTCAAGCAGTACTGGAAGGGCTTCTTCTCGCTCCCGCCGGGCAAGCTCTTCAACTACACGATGATGATCATCTTCTACCCGATGTCCGCCCTGAACTGGATCCTCGCGGCCATCAGCTGCGCGCTGTTCCTGGGTCTGGGCGCCTCGGGTGTGAACATCGACCCGGCTGTCTGGCTGATGCTCTACGGCAACGCCTCGGCGCTGCAGATCGGCCTGTACGTCTGGAACCGCCGCCACAACGTCTCGCC
>NZ_BAAAIZ010000002.1:18930-77975 GCF_039526425.1 Streptomyces thermospinosisporus | reverse complement strand
ACGCCAAGGCGCTCATCGATTCGATCCTGCGCCGCAAGAGCAAGTTCGTCGTCACCCCGAAGGGCGACTCGGCCAGCCCGGACACGTGGTTCGGCACGTTCCGCTACCACTGGTACTTCATCCTGATCTTCGGCGGATCCATCGCCGCCGGATTCGTCTACGGACACTCCCACCCGGCCATGGTCATCTGGGCGTCGTTCGCGCTGCTGATCACCGCGGCGCCGATGTTCGCCTGGCGCCACGGCATGCGTCAGGACCGCAAGCGACCGCCGGGGCAGGAAGGGGGGCAGCCGCAGCCGGCGCCCGCCTTGGGAACCGCCGAGGACTCCCGGACCCAGGCATTTCCGCGGATACCGCAGCCGCATGCCTCGCACGCCCCGCAGGGCCGCCCCAGCTGGGCCGGCTCGCACGGCGCTCCGGGAGCAGCAGGAGGTACCGGGGCAGCCCCCGGCAACGACCAGACCATGCAGATCGCCCTTGGTGGACTTGGGGGACGTAAGGAATGAAGGACCGTGCAGGCCGCCGTCGCGCCCGTCGCCTCGCGATAGGCACGGCGGTGGTACTAGCGCTGGCCGGCATGAACGGGCCGTGGCTGTACCGCTTCGGCACCGAGAAATACCACCAGTACAAGATCAATCAGCCGGAGTACAAGGCCGCCAACGGCAAGTGGGAGATCATCGAGTTTCCCGAGGAGTACCGGCAGAACACCATTCACGCGGCGCTGCTGCGCACCGGCAAGGTGCTGCTCGTCGCGGGGTCAGGCAACAACCAGGACAACTTCGACGCGAAGAAGTACGACACCCGGATCTGGGACCCCGTCAAGGGCACCATCAAGAAGGTGCCCACGCCGAACGACCTGTTCTGCACCGGGCACACCCAGCTCGCCAACGGCAACCTGCTGATCGCGGGCGGCACCAAGCGGTACGAGAAGCTCAAGGGTGACGTGAAGAAGGCCGGCGGCCTGATGCTGGTCCACAACGAGAACCCGGACAAGCCGATCACCCTGCCCGCGGGCACCAGGTTCACGGGCAAGGAGAACGGCAAGACCTTCGTCTCGAAGGACCCGGTGCTCGTCCCGCGCGCCAAGAAGAACTTCGACAAGGCGACCGGCAAGTTCCTCGGCAACACGCCGGGCGTGGGCCGTATCTACGTCGAGGCGGAGAAGGAAGGCGCCAAGTACGAGACCGGCACCCAGGACAACTACCGCATCCAGGGCCTCACCGGTGCCGACGCCCGCAACACCTACGGCATCGCCGAGAAGCTCGCCCTGGACAAGAAGGACTTCCAGGGCATCCGCGACGCCTACGAGTTCGACCCGGTCGCCGAGAAGTACATCAAGGTCGACCCGATGCACGAGGCCCGCTGGTACCCGACGCTCACCACCCTGAGCAACGGGAAGATCCTCAGCGTCTCCGGCCTCGACGACATCGGCCAGCTGGTCCCGGGCAAGAACGAGATCTACGACCCGAAGACCAAGAAGTGGACCTACACCGGGAAGGTCCGTCAGTTCCCCACGTACCCGGCGCTGTTCCTGATGCAGAACGGCAAGATCTTCTACTCGGGTTCCAACGCGGGCTACGGACCGGACGACGTGGGCCGCGACCCGGGCATCTGGGACGTGGAGACCAACAAGTTCACCAAGATCCCCGGGCTGAGCGACCCCGACAGGATGGAGACGTCCGGCACGGTGCTGCTGCCGCCGGCGCAGGACGAGAAGTACATGGTCATCGGCGGCGGCGGGGTCGGTGAGTCCCGCAAGTCCAGCAACAAGACCCGCCTGGTGGACCTGAAGGCGGACAACCCGCGCTTCGTGGACGGGCCTTCGCTCGACAAGGGCACCCGCTACCCGCAGTCGTCGATCCTGCCGAACGACGAGGTGCTGATCTCCGGTGGCTCGGAGGACTACCGCGGCCGCAGCGACTCCAACATCCTCGAGGCGCGGATCTACGACCCCGCCAAGAACGAGATGCGCCGGGTCGCCGACCCGCTGGTGGGCCGGAACTACCACTCCGGTTCGATCCTGCTGCCCGACGGCCGGGTGATGTTCTTCGGCTCCGACTCGCTCTACGCGGACAAGGCGAACACCAAGCCGGGCAAGTTCGAGCAGCGCATCGAGATCTACACCCCGCCGTACCTGTACGGGGACCGGGAGCAGCCCGAGCTCTCGGGCGGGCCGAAGACCGTCGAGCGCGGTGACTCGGCCACCTTCACCTCCAAGGACGCGGCGAAGGTGAAGAAGGTCCGGTTGATCCGGCCGAGCGCCACGACCCACGTCACCGACGTGGACCAGCGGTCGATCGCGCTGGACTTCCAGGCCGACGGCGACAAGCTGACCGTGACCGTGCCGAAGAACAAGAACCTGGTGCAGTCCGGCTGGTACATGCTGTTCGTCACCGACGGCGAGGGAACGCCGAGCAAGGCGCAGTGGGTGCACGTGCCGTAGCGACGGCCCGCCGGCCAGGCAGCGGACAGGAGATGAGAAGGGGGGCGCCCTCCGTCACGGAGGGCGCCCCCCTTCTTCGTGCTTCTTCGTGCTTCTTCGTGCTTCTTCGTGTTCTCCGGCTCAGTCGCTGGCCTTGGCGAGCTCCAGGGCGTAGTCCGCCCACCACTGGCCCGCCTTGGGGCCGCCCTTGCACTCGCCGTCGGACTCACCGGGGCGCTTGACCCACAGGTAGGCGTCGACGAGCGGGTCGGCCGTCTTCACCGTCGGTGTCTCGCCGAGGGCACGGCCGGGCGGGTTGCACCAGCGTTCGTCCGCCTTGCCCTCCGTGTAGGGGCCGTTGCCGTTGCGGCTGGTGTCGATGACGAAGGGCTTGTTGCCGACCTTCGACGACAGCTGCTTGCCGTAGTCGATGGAGTCCTCGGTGGTGTAGAAGTTCGACACGTTCACCGCGAAGCCGTCGGCCTTGTCGATGCCGGCCCGCTTGAGCGCCTCGTGGATCTGGTCGGGGTTGCCCCATCCGGCGTTGCCGGCGTCCAGATAGACGCGGGTGTTCTTCAGCGCCGTCAGCTTGTCCACGGCGCCGCTGAGCAGGTCGTAGCGCTCCTCGTGGAACTGCTGCGGGGTGCAGCCGTCCACCAGGTGCAGCACGGCGTCGGGCTCCAGGATCACCGTGGCCGGGCGGTCGCCGATGCCCTTGGCCACCGCGTCGACGAAGGCCCGGTAGGCGTTGCCGTCGGCGGCGCCGCCCTGCGAGTACTGGCCGCAGTCGCGGTGCGGGATGTTGTAGAGGACCAGCAGCGCGGTGCGGCCCGCCTTGTCGGCGGCCTCGGTGTAACCGCGGGCCTGCTCCTGAGGGTTCTCCGGGCTGATCCACTCGGCGACCGGCTGCTCGGCGATCTTGCGTATCTGCTCGGCCTCGCTCTTCTTGCCGTCGTGGATCAGCTCGGCGACCTTGCGGGCGGCGAGACCGTCCGGATTGACCCAGAACGGGTTGGAGTCCTTCGGCTGCTGCGTGATCTCCGCGCCGGCCGCGTCCGGACCCTTGCCGCTGTCGCCGTCCGACGAGGAACACCCCGTCATCAGCAGTGCCGCCCCCAGCACCACTGCGGACGCCCGCCTCCCGGCGAACGCCCCGACCCCCCTGTTGCCGTACATCCAACCCCCCTCGGGTGGACTCGTATCGAGTCGATGAACCTCAATCCTGACATACGGCTCGTGACGCCCACGAGGCCGAGCCCGTGCTTGTCCACCAGCCGTTACAGGCCGCCCGGAGAGTCGGCGAAGGGCAGGTCGGGGGCCTGCGGAGTGTGAGTCAATGGAGCAGCCCGTGACGCCTTCGCCCGGGGCGTCGCCCGCGACCGCCCGTCCGCCCGTCACCGACCCAGGGAGCAGCCGTGCCCCGACCCCCCGCCGACGAACACCGCCGCCCGCGCGCCCTGCTCGCCATGCACGGCCATCTGGCGGCCCGGCTCTTCGACGAGGCCGCGCTGCGCCGCCTGACCACGCTCGCCGAGCTCGACCCGGATCTGGTCGTGGACGACTTCACCACGCCCGCGGCCGAGCGGGCGCTGCGCGACACCGAGGTGATCGTCAGCTGCTGGGGCTGCCCTCCGCTGACGCCGGCCGTGCTCGGCCGCGCGCCCCGGCTGCGGGCCGTCGTCCACGCCGCCGGTTCGGTCAAGCAGCACATCACCGGGGCCTGCTGGCGTCGCGGCATCCTGGTCTCCTCCGCGGCCTGGGCCAACGCCCTGCCGGTCGCCGAGTACACGGTCGCCTTCGTCCTCCTCTCCGGCAAGGAGGTGCTGCGCGTCCGCGAGGACTACCGCGCCCGGCGCGCCGCCCACGACTGGGTGGCGGCCTGCTCCGGCGCCGGCAACTACCGCAGGACCGTGGGCATCGTCGGCGCCTCGCGGATCGGCCGCCGCGTCCTGGAGCTGCTCCGCCCGCACGACCTCGACCTGCTGCTGCACGACCCGTATCTGCCGCCCGGCGAGGCCGAGCGGCTGGGCGCGACGGCCGTGGAGCTGGACGAACTGTGCGCCCGCAGCGACGTGGTGACCGTGCACGCACCCGAACTGCCGTCCACCCGCCATCTGTTGAACCGCGAGCGGCTGGCGCTGATGCGCACCGGGGCCACGCTGATCAACACCTCGCGCGGCTCGCTGATCGACCAGCGGGCGCTCACCGAGGAACTGGTCACGGGCCGGCTCTCCGCCGTCCTCGACGTCACCGAGCCCGAGGTGCTGCCGCCCGATTCCCCGCTCTACGACCTGCCCAATGTGGTGCTCACCCCGCACATCGCCGGCTCTCTCGGCAACGAGCTGCACCGGCTGGCGGCGGCCGCCGCGGACGAACTGGAGCGCTACGTCACGGGCCGGCCGTTCGCCCACCCGGTCACGGAGGAGGAGTGGGAACGCTCGGCCTGACCGGGGTGGTGCCCCGGGAGGCCGAGCGTCGGGGGTCGGGGGTTCGGGGTGGCTGGCCGTGGTGGTTCCGGCGCCGTTGTCCGGGTGGGCCGAGCGCCGTGGCCCGGGCGCCGTTGCCCGGGCGCCGTTGTCCCGGAAGGCCGAGCGCCGTGGCTCGGGCGCCGTTGCCCGGGCGCCGTTGTCCCGGTAGGCCGAGCGCCGTGGCTCGGGCGCCGTTGTGCCGGTAGGCCGAGCGCCGTTGCCCGGGCGCCGTTGCCCCGTGGGCCGATCGCCGTGGCTCGGGCGCCGTTGCCCGGGCGCCGTTGTCCCGGTAGGCCGAGCGCCGTGGCCCGGGCGCCGTTGCCCCGTGGGCCGATCGCCGTGGCTCGGGCGCCGTTGCCCGGGCGCCGTTGTCCCGGTGGGCCGAGCGCCGTGGCTCGGGCGCCGTTGGCCGGGTGGGCCGAGCGCCGTGGTTCCGGCGGCGGTCAGCCGGTGGCTCCGGTCAGGTAGGCCGAGGCGATGGCGTGGGCGATGCAGCGGTCGACGGGCTCGTCGGCGGGACCGGCGCAGGTGACCAGGTGCAGCCCGGCTCGCTGGCCTCCGCCCGGCCCCGACACCGGGAGGGCGTCGGCCCGTGCGCGGCTGAGGACCCGCACGGACACCACGGTGAACTCGGCGACCCTGCCGTCCGCGCGGGCCACGCGGAGCTTCTGGCCGCGTTCGAGGGTGCTCACCTCGGTCCGCCCCAGCAGCAGGGCCGTGCCGGAGGCGCCCGGCGTGACCCCGTCCCGGTACCAGGCGATCATGCCCGGCCGGTCGGCGGCGGGGGACGGGGTGAGCGTGCCCCGGTCGTCGAGCCCGCGGGCCACGACCGGTGCCTCCACGCCGAGGACGGGGATGTCCAGCCGGCGCGGGGCCGCCTCGCCGAGCGGCCGGTGCGCGGGAGGCAGGTCCGTCTCGGGCGGGCGTCCGGCCGCCGCCATGTCACCGGTGGCCGCCCCGGACAGGCCGGGCGGCAGGGCACCGGCCTCACGCCCCCACAGCCACAGCCCGAGCAGCAGTACCGTCCAGGCGACACCGGAGAGCAGACGTCCGGTGCCGCCGCGTTCTCGTCCGGACATGGTCAGCTCGTCCCCCGTCGTCGGCGCGGGTGCCGCCCGCGCACCGCCGCCGCTGCCGCGGCGCCGACCCCCATGAGGGCCAGTCCGAGCACGACCTGGGCCGTGCCGGGCCCTTCCTCGCGGGCGTCGGAGGCGGCGAGCGTGAGCGCGGCGAGGAGGAGGGCGCTGGTACAGACAGTGAGACGCTGGGAACGCATCGTGAACCTCCTGTCAGGGGGAGCGTCCCCCGCGCACCCCGGCCACGCATCCTCGGTACGGGCCGATTGCTCCGTACGGGTGAGGGATCGGGCCGGGGCGTTTGGCCTCCGGGTGCCTCAGACCAGATCCACCAGGTCCGCGATGGAATCGACGACCTTCGACGGCCGGTAGGGGTAGTTCTCCACCTGGTCGGGGCTGGTCAGACCGGTGAGCACCAGGAAGGTCTGCATCCCGGCCTCCATGCCGGCCAGGACGTCGGTGTCCATGCGGTCGCCGATCATCGCGCTGCTCTCCGAGTGCGCCCCGATGACGTTCAGCCCGGTGCGCATCATCAGCGGGTTCGGCTTGCCCGCGAAGTACGGCTGCTTGCCGGTGGCCTTGGTGATCAGGGCGGCCACCGCCCCGGTCGCCGGAAGGGGGCCCTCGGTGGACGGGCCGGTCTCGTCGGGGTTGGTGCAGATGAAGCGGGCGCCGCCGCTGATGAGCCGTACGGCCTTGGTCATGGCCTCGAAGGAGTAGGTGCGGGTCTCGCCGAGGACGACGTAGTCCGGCTCGTGGTCGGTGAGGACGTACCCGATGTCGTGCAGCGCGGTGGTCAGACCCGCCTCGCCGATCACATACGCGGAGCCGTTGGGCCGCTGGTCGTCGAGGAACTGGGCGGTGGCGAGGGCGGAGGTCCAGATGTTCTCCAGCGGCACCTCGAGGCCCATGCGCCGCAGCCGGGCGTGCAGGTCGCGCGGGGTGTAGATCGAGTTGTTGGTGAGCACCAGGAAGGGCTTTCCGGACTCCCGGAGCTTCTTCAGGAAAGCGTCGGCGCCCGGGATGGGCACGCCCTCGTGGATGAGGACGCCGTCCATGTCGGTGAGCCACGACTCGATGGGCTTGCGATCTGCCATGTGCTTCGTACTCCCTGGCGGCGTTGGGGACATGGGCGGGGCGCCGGAACCACGGCGTACCGACGCACCCAGGGTAGTCAGGACCGGGTCTTACCGACCCCGTCGATCTCCCCGTACAAGTTGCCGTTTGTCGTATGACGACTCCCTGTACTTCTGCGTACTTCTGCTTGCCACCAGGTCAACGGCGGCCGCCGGTCATTGCCTCCGGGGTCCCGGGCCGGTGGAGGCCATGCCTCTCTCCGGGTCAGCGGCGGCCGGGGAGCCGGCGGGCGAGCAGCATGGCTCCGGTGCCGGCGAGGACGAGGAGCGCGGCGCCCGCCAGGGCGATGGTGGCCCTGCCGAGTCCGGTACGGGCGAGTTCGTCGGCGAAGGGGATCCGGTCGAAGGGGATCCGGTCGAAGGGGGGCGGGGGCGTGGGGGTGGAGGTGGCGGCGGGGGCGGCCGCGGCGGGGGCTTGGGTGTCGGTGGGTCGTCCGGTGTCGCCGAGTCCGCCGGTCTCACCGGGTCCGCCGGTCTCACCGGGTTCGTTGGGCTCGCCGGGTCCGGCGGGCTCGCGGGGTGTACCGGATGCGTTGGGCCCCTCGGAGGCGTGCAGCCCCTCCGACTCGCCGGAGTCCCTGCTCTCCCCGGGCGGCGGCTGCGGAGTGGCCGGCTCCCTTCCGGCGATACGGAAGCGGTAGTCGTTCGACTGGCCGACCCACTCCCCGTCCCGTCCCCTGCGCTGCACCACGGCCGCGTTGGCGGTGACCTCGTTGGCCACGGCGTCGGAGGTGATCGCGAGGCGCAGCCGCACGTCGACCGTCCGGTCGGGGCGCACGGTGAACCCGCGGAAGCCGCCGCGGTCGTCGGCGAGGGCACCGATCAGCTCGTCCTCCTCCGTCCGCACGAGGCGCACGGGGTGGGGGCGGCCCTTGCCGTCGTAGAACTCCAGCACGGTCTGCGCGGGTTCCAGGGCGCGCGCCTCGTCGACGAGGACGATCACCGGGTGGATGTGCGTGCAGGTGCGGTCGGTGGTGTTGGTGAGCCTCAGCCGCCAGGTCCCGTGGCCGCCTCCGGCGGTGTAGCTGCGGGGCCCGCCGTGCAGGCGCGTGGTCAGCGGGAAGCTGCGCTGGTCGGCGCGGGCACATGGGGGCAGCGGGGCGAGCGGTCCCGCCTGCGCCGGGGCGGAGAGGGCCGGGGCGGCGGTCACGAGGGTGACGAGGAGGGCGGCGGTCGCCGCCGGGCGGGAGGGCAGGGCCGTGGGCGGTCGCATGAACACATGACCATGCCGCCCGGACGGCTCCCCGCACACCGCCATCCGGTGCACCCACCCCGAACGCCCGCACAACTCCGCCCGCTCGGAGCACACACCGGGCCCTCCGGGTGGACAGGCGGGTGGGCCAGCCGGTCAGGGCGGGCCGGCGACCGGTCCGGGGTCCTGTGCTACGAGCAGTTCAAGCCCCTGGGCTACGACCACTTCAAGGCTTTGGGCCACGACCGGTCCAGGCTCCTGGGCCGACGACCGGGCTGCGCCCCGGCTACGAAGGGCGCGTAGGGCCCGTCTCTCCAGCTACGCGGGGGCCCGTCTCCCCGGCTACGCGGGGCCCGTCTCTCCGGCGCCCCGCCCGAAGACCGGCGCGAGGACCAACTCGGCCGCGCCCTCCGCGACCTGGCGCTCCCCGCCGGGAGCGATCCGCACCGGTACGCCACCCGCACGCCCGCCTTCGCGCCGGGCGCGGGCGTCGAGGACGGCGCCGACCCCGCGCACGAACGCCTCGGGGGCCGCGGTGACCGTACGGCCGCCGAGGAGCACCAGGTCGATGTCGAGCAGCCCCACCAGGTTGGCGGCTCCCGCGCCGAGCACCCGGGCCGCCTCGTCGAGATCACCGGCCGCCACGGCGTTCAGGCACAGCGCCTCGATGCACCCGCGGTCGCCGCAGCCGCAGGGCGGTCCGCCCAGCTGGATGACCTGATGCCCGAACTCCCCGGCACCGGTGCGCGCCCCGCGGTGCACCCGGCCGCCGATCACGAGGCCGGCGCCGAGCCCGGTGCCGAGGTGGAGGTAGGCGAAGGACCGGGGGCTGCCGCCATCGTCCTCCGGGGCTTCCGCAGGGGTGTTGAGGGCGAGCCCGAGGGCTGCCGCGTTGGTGTCCTTGTCGAGGACGACCGGTATGCCGAGGCGGCGCGCCAGCGCGTCCCGCAGCGGGAAGCCGTCCCATTCGGGGAAGCCGGTGACGCGGTGCAGTATGCCCCGGGCGTGGTCGAGGGGGCCGGGGAGCGCGACACCGGCGCCGAGCAGCGAGGGCACGCCGGCCAGGGTGCCGTCCGCCGGCCGCAGCACGTCCGTGACCAGCGCGGTCGCGGCCCGTGCCACGCCGTTCAGCACGGGCTCCGCGCCCGCTCCCAGGTCCAGCGGGGAGCGGTGCTCCCCCACCACCGTGCCCCTGAAGTCGACCAGCACGGCGCGCAGTTCGTCCCGGTCCAGGTGGACGCCGAGCGCGTGTGCCGCCTCGGGCACCAGGCGCAGCACGGTGCGCGGCTTGCCGCCCGTGGAGGCGCGGCGCCCGGCCTCGACGGCGAGGCCCTCCTGCCGCAGCCGGGCGGTGATCTTGCTGACCGCCTGCGGGGTGAGCCCGGTCCGCTCGGCGAGTTCCAGGCGGCTGATGCCCGGGGCGCCGGCGGTGCGCAGCAGGTCGAGCACGAGGGCGCTGTTGTGGCTGCGCAGGCCGAGCAGATTGACTCCGGCCCCGCCCGGACCACCGGGACCACCCGGTACCGCCGAGCCCGCCGACCCTGCCGGTCCCGCCGAGCCCGCCGACCCTGCCGGTACCGCCGAGCCCGCCGACCCTGCCGGTACCGCCGAGCCCGCCGACCCTGCCGGTACCGCCGAACCCGCCGGGCCGGCGCCCGTACCGCGCCTCGGAGTCCCGTCGGCTCCAGCAGCTCGGCCCACGCCCGCGTCTCCGTCGATCGCCCTGTTCACGCCCCCATTCTCCCCCGCGCTTGCACTTTGGCAACAGCGTTGCGAAAGTGGTGCCATGACTGGTCCCACCACTGGCACTGGCACTCCCCTCCGCGTCGGCCTCATCGGCTACGGCCTCGCGGGCTCCGTCTTCCACGCCCCGCTGATCGCCGCCACCGAGGGCCTCGCGCTCGACACGGTGGTCACCTCGAACCCGGAGCGGCAGCGGCAGGCCCGCGCCGAGTACCCGGACGTCCGTATCGCCGCCACCCCGGACGAGCTGTTCGCACGCGCCGACGAGCTGGACCTGCTGGTCGTCGCCTCCCCCAACAAGACCCACGTCCCGCTGGCCACCGCCGCCCTGAAGGCCGGCCTGCCGGTCGTGGTCGACAAGCCGCTGGCCGCCACGGCAGCCGAGGCCCGGGAACTGGCGAGGCTCGCCGAGGAGCGCGGCCTGCTCCTGTCGGTCTTCCAGAACCGCCGCTGGGACAACGACTTCCTCACCCTGCGCAAGCTGATCGGCGAGGGCGAGCTGGGCGACATCTACCGCTTCGAGTCCCGCTTCGAGCGGTGGCGCCCGCAGCTCAAGGGCGGCTGGCGGGAGTCCGGCGACCCGGCGGAGGCCGGCGGCCTGCTCTACGACCTCGGCAGCCATGTCGTCGACCAGGCGCTGGTCCTTTTCGGCCCGGTGACCACCGTGTACGCCGAGACCGACATCCGCCGCGAGGGCGCGGCCACCGACGACGACACCTTCCTCGCGCTGACCCACGAGAACGGCGTCCGCTCCCACCTGTACGTCTCCGCGACCACGGCTCAACTCGGCCCGCGCTTCCGCGTCCTGGGCTCGAAGGCCGGCTACGTCAAGTACGGCCTGGACCCGCAGGAGGCCGCCCTGCGCGACGGGCTGCGCCCGGGCACGGACGCCCCGTGGGGCGTGGAGCCGGAGGAGCTGTGGGGCAGGGTCGGCGCCGGCGAGTCCCCGGTGACCGGCGGCGGCCGCCCCGAACCGAGCCTGCCCGGCGACTACCCCGCCTACTATGCGGCCGTGACGAAGGCCCTCACGGCAGGCGGCCCCAACCCGGTGACCGCGCTGGAGGCGGCGGCCGCGCTCGACGTGCTGGAGGCGGCCCGCCGTTCGGCACTCGAGAAGGTGACGGTGACGCTGTGACGCACAACCCGGAGCTCACCCCGAAGTTCCACCCGGAGCTGACCCCGAGCGTGGAGGAGCTCGAGGCGCAGGAACGGCGCCTGGTGTTCCAGCAGTTCACCCACGACGACGCCTGGGAGCTGGGCTCCCTGCTGGTGGAGATGGCCCGCGAGCGGCAGGCACCGGTCGCCATCGACATCCACCGCGCGGGCCAGCAGCTCTTCCACGCCGCGCTGCCGGGCTCCACGCCCGACAACGACGCCTGGATCGCGCGCAAGCGCCGCGTGGTGGAGCGCTACGGCTCCTCGTCCTACCTGGTCGGCGCCCGTCACCGGGCCAAGGGCACCACGTTCGAGGAGTCCTCCCGGCTCGACCCCGACACCTACGCGGCGCACGGCGGCTCCTTCCCGATCAACGTCGAGGGCGTGGGCGTCATCGGCGCGGTCACGGTCTCGGGCCTGCCCCAGCTCCAGGACCACCGCCTCGTGGTGGAGGCGCTGGAGCACTTCCTGGCCGGGCGCTGAACTCCCGTACGTCCGGGCACGTGGAAGGGCCCCTCGCCGTGGACTTGGGTTCTGACGGTCCTCGCAACACCCGCGATCTGTGGGAGTTGCGAGGACCGTGGCCGTTGGACGCGATGATCTTGCGGAGTTGAGGGAGCGTTTCCTTGCGCGGCTGGATGCCGTGGGGAACGTGACCGTGGTGGCGCGTGAGCTGGGGGTGAACCGGAACACCGCCTTCGGCTGGGCCCGGAAGGCCGGACGGAACTCGGTGCGCCTGCCGCGCCGGCACCCCGGGCGCGACGAGTACGAGCGGCTTCGCGCAGCCGGTGTCGCACGCCGGGTGGCAGCCCGGCAGGTCGGTGTGAACGAGCGCACGGCCAAGGACTGGGACTGGGGCGTCAAGAAGACCGGCACCACACGCACTTACGCTGACGGCCGCCGCGTTTCGGAAACGCGCGCAACCAGCGGCCCACCCTTGTCCTGCGTTGGATCCGGGATCCGCTACCCCGCTGCTCGCACCGGGCCCGGCAGGCGGCTCCCCGCTCCCCGCTTCCCGCCGCCCGGTCCGGTCCGGCCCGGCCCGGTCCGGTCCGGCCCGGTCCGGTGCGTCAGGCGGCCTTCAGCTCCTGCCGCTGCCGCCCCAGCCCCTCGACCTCCAGCTCGACCACATCGCCGGCCCGGAGGTACGGCTTCGGCTCCGGGCGGCCCATCGCCACCCCCGCCGGCGTCCCCGTGTTGATGACGTCCCCGGGGTACAGGGTCATGAACTGGCTGACGTACCGCACCACTTCACCCACCGGGAAGATCTGCTCGGCCGTCGACCCGTCCTGCTTCAGCTCCCCGTTGACCCACAGCCGCAGCCTCAGGTTCTGCGGGTCGGGCACCTCGTCCGCCGTCACCAGCCAGGGCCCCAGGGGGTTGAACGTCTCGCAGTTCTTCCCCTTGTCCCAGGTCCCGCCCCGCTCGATCTGGAACTCCCGCTCGGACACGTCGTGCGAGACGGCGTACCCGGCGACATGTGCGAGCCCCTGCTCCGCCGACTCCAGATAGCGCGCCGTGCGCCCGATCACGACCGCCAGCTCGACCTCCCAGTCGGTCTTCACCGACCCGCGCGGCACCAGCACCGTGTCCTGCGGTCCGACGACCGTGTCCGGCGCCTTGAGGAAGATCACCGGCTCGGCGGGCGGCTCGGCCCCCGTCTCCTTCGCGTGGTCGAAGTAGTTCAGCCCGATGCACACGATCTTGCCGATCCGCGCCACCGGCGGGCCGATCCTGAGCCCCGTCCCGTCCAGCGCGGGCAGCTCACCGTTGCCGGCGGCGGCCCGGATCCGGCCGAGCGCCTCCTCGTCGGCGAGCAGCGCCCCATCGATGTC
This sequence comes from Streptomyces thermospinosisporus, assembly GCF_039526425.1. Classification (NCBI taxonomy): domain Bacteria; kingdom Bacillati; phylum Actinomycetota; class Actinomycetes; order Kitasatosporales; family Streptomycetaceae; genus Streptomyces; species Streptomyces thermospinosisporus. Next base: position 64,948 of record NZ_BAAAIZ010000002.1, on the reverse strand, counting down.
CGCGACGAGACCCGACAGGTCCCGCAGGACTCCCTCGGCATCGAGCAGGGCGGGGCGTTCCTGTCCCGCCGTACCGACTCGCAGCAGCTTCATCCAGACGTCTCCCTCGATCGCGGGCGCCCGCCCGACGCTTGCGATCGGTGCGGCGAGCCGCAGCCATCGGAGGACTGGTGGGATCCTCCAAGAGCCCTGTCCACTCCGCAAGACCCCGTTCACGTACTGGACCGCACCCGCGGAGACCCGCTCAGCGGTTCAGCGGTACAGCACGGCCCGCTCCGCCAGGCTCCAGGTCCGCCGGCCACCGTTCGCCCCCTGGCCAGCCGCCCTCTCACGTCACCACCCCGTCGGCAGTACGGTGTCCCCCATGCGCCCCGACATGCCTGCCGAGAACGTCGACCACACCGCCGAGGCGGCACGCCTGGAGCGGACCGCCGATCTCTACCCCGAGGACGCCGAGTCCTTGCTGCTGCGGGCCGCCGCCCACCGCGAGCTCTCCGGCGACCGCCCCGCCGCCACGGCCCTCTACGACCGCCTGCTGGCCTCCGGCACCCCGCTGGACAACCCGCACCTGGTCCGCGCCCTGAAGGCCTCCAACCTGTGGGAGTACGGGCACGAGGCGGAGGCGCGCGCCATCATCGAGGGCATCCGCACGGCCGCCCCGCGCGACCCGGCGCCCTGGGTGATCGTCGCGGAGGCCCTGGAGGCCCACGACGAGCTGGAGCAGGCCCACGAGACGTTCACCGAGGCGGTACGCCTCCTGCTGGCCGACGCCCCGGCGACTCCGCCGAGGCCCACGCACCCCCTCCTCTTCGGGCGGCACCGGGTCCGCCGGATGCTGGGCGCCGACCACGACGAGTGGGACGCCCTCGCGGACTCCGTCCACTCCCTGCCGATCAGCCTGGACGAGCTCCACGACCCCAAGCGCGTGTGGTCCCTCGGCTCGGAGAACCCGGCGGAGCTGGAGGCGGAGCTCATCCGCCTGCGCGCGGAACTCGGCGCCTACCGCGAGGCCCTGTCCCGCCCCTTCCCGGTGGCCGTCCTGCACTGGCCGGCGCCGGAACTGGCGGAACTCCTCGAGGCGTATCCGTCCCTCGCCGAGGAGTACCCCTCCCACGAGGAGCACCTGGCGACCATAGAGTCCGCCCTGCGGGAACTGGCCGCCTCGGGCACCGGCAACCTGGGCATCGTCACCGGCACGGTCCCCTCCTACGAGGCGTTCGCCGCCGCGGAGGGCGCGTCCCCGGCGGACGCGACGCTCCTCCCCCAGTACGCGACGACCCTGGCCGCCCGGGGCCGCGCGGTCGCCTGGCCCCCGGACCCGGGCGCCCCCTGCTGGTGCGGCTCCTCAGCCCCGTACGAGACCTGCCACGGCACGCCGGCCTGACCGGGGCCTGCTCGGGTCGGGCGCTCCCCGAGATGCACAGCCGCCCCAAATGACAAAACTGAACATATGACGACCAAAGCACTCCTGAAGGGTGGCCCGGACGACCTCGCAGGCAAGGTCGTCCCGATCACTCCCCCCGGCCAAGAACTCAAGATCCCCCACCTGGGCGGCTACGAGCACTACAAGGTCACGACCCGCCACGCCCAGACCGAGGAGGGAGATGCAACGGTCTACGAGTGGTGGGAACGGACGGAGGTGGCCGAGTAGTCACCCTCGGAACCGGGACTGGACGACGCCCGTTCACCGGTACGACGTGGACGGGCGTCACTCATGACCAGGTGACAGCCGTCGTCAGCCCCTGGAAAGGCCGGCGCGAGCCTCCGTGCCGGGGATCCACGGATCCGGAACGGCAGATTTCACTTCTCGCAATCCCCCTGACTCCCCACACCTACCGCACGATATCGTCACATCCGTTCAGTTGGACTGGCATGCCGTGCGTCTCGTGGCATGTCCCGGGGAGCGAGGAACATCTGGATGCCGCTGCACCAGCCGTCTTCGGAATGGCAGTTCGAAGTACCCACGACCGGCAGCAAGCGGCTCCCTCCGGCGGCAAGGTCCTTCGAGTCCCTCACGCACCAGGGGTACGGCTTCGAGGCCGCCATCGCCGACCTGATCGACAACTCGATCGACGCCGGGGCCCACAACGTCGTGGTGAGTTTCCTCCGGGACACCGGTGAGCACGGCGGACGCGACCGCCTCGTCAGCCTGCTGGTCATCGACGACGGTCAGGGCATGGACGAGGCGGGCCTCGACACCGCGATGACGGTCGGGGGTCAGGAGACGTACTCGGCCGGGGCGCTGGGGCGCTTCGGCGCCGGTCTCAAGGCCGCCTCGCTCTCACACGCGGACTCGCTCACCCTCATCAGCCGGACCAAGCGCAGCCCCTCGGCGGGCCGGCGCTGGCTCACAGCCCGCGCACAGGCCGACTTCACCTGCGACATCGTCGACTCGGGATACTGCCAGAGCCTGGTCGACCGCTACGACGGGATCATCGGCTGGCACGGCACGATCGTGCGCTGGGACCAGGTCCGCGCGTTCGAGACCATCACCGCCGGACAGACCGACCGCTACCTCAACGACGCGATCGAACGGCTCGAGACCCACCTCGGGCTCTACCTCCACCGTTTCCTCGCCCGCGACGGCTTCCACGTGGACATCGTGGTGGAGGACGTCCACACCCGTGAGGAGCTGGACCACCGGGGCGTGGAGCCCATCGACCCCTTCGGCTACCGGGTCACGGGCCGCCCCGGCTACCCGCGCGAGTACGTCGCACCGGTCGAGGGCGTCGGCGACATCACCCTCACCGCACACATATGGCCGCCCAAGTCGCCGCTGGTCGCCTTCCGGGGCATCGGCCCGCTCGCCGAGCGCCAGGGCTTCTACCTCTACCGCAACGACCGGCTCGTCCAGGCCGGCGGCTGGAACGACACCCGCAGCGCGGAGGGCCACCTCGCCCTGGCCCGGATCGCCGTCGACCTGCCACCCGAGCCCAACGACGTGTTCGCCCTGACGGTGAAGAAGGACGGTGTCCAGGTCACGCCGGCGTTCGCACGCGGGCTGGAGAAGGCCACCGTCCCCGGCACCGGGCACACCTTCGCCGAGTACCTGCACGAGGCCGGGGCTACCTATCGCGAGGCAGCAAAGCGGCGAACAGAGGTCAAACGCCCATCGGCCATCCCGCCCGGCAAGGGCATCGACCCGAAGCTGAAGCGGACGCTGCGGGACGAGCTGCCGCAGCTGGAAGGCGCCGACCCCATCACCTTCACCTGGGCCAGGCTCGACGTGCCGTCCGGTGTCGACTCCGCGGACCTGCTGTTCACCATCGATCACAAGGAACGCACGGTCATCCTGAACAAGGACTACCGGCATGCGTTCAACGGCGGGCGCCGTGGAGGTTCCAACGACGCTCCGGTCCTCAAGAGCATGCTCTACCTGATGCTCAATGAGATCTTCCAGAAGGAGCGGGTCTGGGCAAACCAGACCGACAAGATCGCGCTGTGGAACAGCGTGCTCGTCTCCGCGGTGCGGGCCGAACTGGCCCGTACAGAGGGCTGACAGCCCCTCTCCCCCAGGCAACGTCCGGTACTTCCAGAGAGGCGCACACCGCTGTGACCGCCGAGACCCGCCCCGCGGCCGACCACCTCGCCGACCTCCACGGTGAGATCCTCGACTCGATGAGCCGGAGAGGCCCGAGACACTTCGCCAAGCTCGCCTTCGCCCTCTCCGACTCCGACGAGCCGGCGGACACGGACCTGTCCGTCTTCCGCGACCGTCTCCTGGCCGCCGCTCCCGGCGACGAGCTGCTCGTCCTGTGGCGCCGTCGGCTCACGGCCTGGGACTTCGAGGAGTCCCCGGCCTGGTCGTCCACCGCTCCGCGCACCCGCGATCGCCGCTCGGAGGTCTACGACAAGCTCGCGTTCGGCCCCGACCTGCGCAAGGCGCTGGACGCCGCCGTCCCGGTCCATACCGAACCCGGCCCCGTCACCATCAGCCGCGAGTTCGAGCCCTGGTACAGCCGGGAAGTGGCGGCGAACCGCTCCTTCTACTGGACCTCGTACGAGCGCCTGCTGCGCCGCAAAGGCTGGAGCGACGCGGCGGTCACCGGCCTGGACGAGGCCGCGCACGCCGTGGTGGAGCGGCTCGCCGACCCCACCCGCGAGGAGCCCTACGGCGCACGCGGTCTGGTGGTCGGCTACGTCCAGTCCGGCAAGACCGCCAACTTCACCGGCGTCATCGCGAAGGCCATCGACGCGGGCTACCGCCTGGTGATCGTCCTCGGCGGCACCCTGAACCTGCTCCGCGGCCAGACCCAGCGGCGTCTCGACATGGAACTGATCGGCCAGGAGAACATCCTGGGCGCCGCCGACCCGAACGACCCCGACGCACTGGTCGGCATCGACTACCAGGACGACGAGGACTGGCCCGAGAAGTTCGTCTCGTTCGGTGCCCGCCCCTCCCTGCTGGGCGCCTTCGACATCGAGCGTCTGACCTCGCGCGACCGTGACTACATGGCCCTCGAACGCGGCATCAGCGCCCTGGAGTTCGAGAAGCCGGACCGCACCCGCCCGCTCCACGACCCGGCGAATCTGCACGCGGCACGGGCCCGCATCATGGTCGTGAAAAAGAACAAGAGCGTGCTGGAGAAGCTGGTCAAGGACCTCAAGAAGATCGGTCCGATCCTCGCTGAGATCCCGACTCTGATCATCGACGACGAGTCCGACCAGGCCTCGGTGAACACCACCGACCCGAAGAAGTGGGAGGCCGGCACGGTCACCCGCACCGCCATCAACGGCCAGATAAGCAAGCTGCTGAAGCTCCTGCCCCGTGCCCAGTACGTGGGCTACACGGCAACCCCCTTCGCCAACGTCTTCATCGACCCGGGCGACGAGGAAGACCTCTTCCCGCGCGACTTCCTCATCTCCCTCCCCCGTCCCGACGGCTACATGGGCGTCCAGGACTTCCACGACCTGGACAGCGCCGACGGCGAGGGCGAGGCCGAGAAGCGGCACGTCCGGGGCATCTACGAATCGACCGGTGACCGCCTCCAGGAGGCCCTGGACGCCTTCGTCCTCACGGGCGCGCTGAAGCTGTACCGCGCCACCCACGGTGTCCCCGAGGGGCCGTTCCGCCACCACACTATGCTCGTGCACGAATCGGTGCGCATGGCCGAGCACGCCGCGCTCGCTCTGCGCATCAGCAACATGTGGCACAACGCCGCCTACACCGGCCCGGACGGCCACGCGCGCCTGTCGGCCCTCTTCGACAAGGACTTCCGGTCGTTCGCGGACAGCTCCCTGCCCACACCGACCACGTACGCCGAACTCAAGCCGCATGTCGCGCGAGCTCACCAGCTCATCAGCCGGGGCGGCAGCCCGGTCATCGTCGTCAACGGCGACAGCGAACGCGACTACGCCCAGCCCGACCTGGACTTCGACCGCACCCCGAACGTCTGGAAGATCCTGGTCGGCGGCACGAAGCTGTCGCGCGGCTTCACGGTCGAGGGCCTGACGGTCTCCTACTACCGCCGGACGACACAGCAGGCCGACACCCTGATGCAGATGGGCCGCTGGTTCGGCTTCCGCCCCGGCTACCGCGATCTGGTACGCCTCTACATCGGCCGCGAGGAACAACTCGGCCGGGGCCGCAACGCCAAGACGGTCGATCTCTACGAGGCCTTCGAGGCCATCTGCCGCGACGAGGAGCTCTTCCGCGCCGAACTCGCCCGCTACGCCCCCATGGTGGACGGCCGCCCGCAGGTCACCCCGGCCCAGATTCCGCCGCTGGTGGCCCAGCACCTGCCGTGGGTGAGACCGTCGGCCCGGAACAAGATGTTCAACGCGGAGCTGGTGGAGGTGCGGTCGCCCGGGACCTGGGTCGAGCCGACCGCCCACCCGGAGACCTCCGAGGAGTTGGCCCACAACACGGCGTCCTGGGAGCCGGTGCTCGCCGCACTGGGACGTGATCCGGTGACCCTCGCGGTCGGAGACGGCCCGGCGTACGAGGCTCGGGTGGGAACGATCTCGCACGAGACGCTGACCACGGTGCTCTGCGCACTGCGCTGGTCGGCGCCGAGCCAGTTCTCGCCCCACCTGGAATTCCTGCTGGGCGCCGCGCAAGGAGCCACGAAGATCGACGACTGGCTCGTGATCACCCCGCTGCAGACGTCCGCCCGGCGCGTGGAGGCGCGCATCCTGGGGCACGGTCCCTTCACCCCGGCGAGGCGGAACCGGCGACGGGGTCCGCTGTTCGGCGCGCTCAGCGAGCCCAAGCACCGTGACGTCGCGCTGCGCGTGGCGGGGGCTCTGGAGACGGCCGGGAACGCGGCCGTCGAGGGGTACGTCCGCTCGGGCCGTGGCGCGCTCCTGCTGTACCCGGTGGTCGAGTCCGAGCCGCGTCTCGGTCCCGACGGGACGATCGCTCCCGGTGACGTCGTGATGGCCTTCTCCTACGTGGCCCCGCGGTCATCGGTGGGTACCGGGCGCCCGCTGGTCCGGTTCCGGACGATCGACAAGAGCCGGCAGGATGCGGTGGTCATCGACCGAGCCGACGTACGCCCCTGAGGCTTGACACCATTGAACACCGTGAGGCCCTCGTCCCCCGACGTCTCCGCGCGCATGTCCCGCCAGGCCAGCAAGGACACCAGTGCCGAACTGGCCGTACGACGCCTGCTGCATGCGGCGGGCCTGCGCTATCGCGTGGAGTACCCGGTGCCGGGCATGGCGCGGCGTCGTATCGACATCGCCTTCACGCGGGCGAAGGTGGCGGTGCTGATCGACGGGTGTTTCTGGCACGGGTGTCCCCTGCACGCTACGTGGCCGAAACAGAACGCCGAGTGGTGGCGAGCCAAGTTGGATCGGAACATGGCGCGCGATCGTGAGACCACCGAGCATCTGACCGCGCAGGGGTGGACGGTGTTGCGGTTCTGGGAGCACGAGGCTCCTGAGGAGGTGGCCGTACAGGTGCGGACCGCCGTGGCACGGCGTCTGGCGGAGAAGGGGCGGGGGCACCGGAAGTGGGCGGACTGACCTTCGTGGACGTGTGCTCCGGTGCGGGTGGCCTCGCCCTGGGGCTGGAGCGGGCCGGCTTCGAGCCACGTCTGTTGTTGGACGACGACGAACTCACGGTGGAGACGCTGCGCCTCAATCGGCCGCGCTGGAACGTGCTCCACGCCGATCTCGTGGACTTCGACCCGGTCGAGCACCCCGAGAGCTATGACGTGGACCTTCTCTCGGCGGGTCTGCCACGGGTGCGGTCCAGCGCCACCGTGGGACGGGCGGACTCGCAGACCGAACTGCGCCTGTTGAGAGCCACGATCCTCCTGGTGCACGCGATCAAACCGCGGGCGGTGCTCATCGAGAACGTCCCCGAGCTCGCTCACGCCGAGGAGTACCGGCCGTTCCGGGATTACGCCCGAGCGGAGCTCGTCCATCTGGGATACGCGTTCAGCTGGTTCGTGGTGAACGCCGTCGACTTCGGCGTGCCGCAGAACCGCAAGCAGGGCGTCCTGTTGGCCGTCGAGCGGAGCCGAGCCCACGCCTTCCGGCCACCCGCTCCCACGGTACGAGAGCCGAGGACGGTCGGTGCCGTCCTCGGGCCGTCCATGGCCGCACGCGGATGGCGGGACGCCGCCCGCTGGGCCGCTCAGGCCGACGAACCGGCTCCGACTCTGGTCGGAGGCTCGAAGAACCGCGGCGGCGCCGACCTGGGGCCGACCGGCGCCAAGCGCAAGTGGGCGACCCTCGGCGTGGACGCGCACACGGTGGCCGACACGGTCCCCGGCCCGGACTTCGTCTGGGCCCCGGAACTCGGCAGGGACAACATGGTGAAGCTCACGACCGACCAGGCGGCACTGCTGCAGGGATTCCCGGAGTCGTGGCGGATCGCCGGGCGCAAGACCGCCCGCTACCGCCAGATCGGGCACGCGACACCGCCGCCCGTCGGAGAGGCGCTGGGCCGGGCGATCGCGGAAGCCCTGGACAGCGACTCGGCACACTTCCCGGCCGGCTAGACTTCCGCCACATGACCAGCACGGCACCACACCAGTCCATCCTCGACAAGCCCTATGTCCTGGATCTCTTCGCCGGGCCCGGTGGGCTGGACGTGGCCGGACACGTGCTGGGCGTCCGCAGCCTCGGGATCGAATGGGACCGGAGCGCCTGTCTGACGCGCTACGCGGCGGGTCTCGAGACCTTGCACGCCGATGTGAGCGCGGTGCGCAGAGACTCCTTCGAATCGCTGCCGCCGGATATCAATGTGCTGGCCGGCGGTCCGCCATGTCAGACGTACTCGGTGGCCGGAAAGGGTGCGGGCCGCAGAGCTCTGGACGAGGTCAAGCGATACATCGATCGTCTGATGGCGGGCGAGGACGACGCGGAGATCGACAAGGATCTGAAGAACCTCAGCGATCCCCGCACCGCGATGGTCCTCGAACCCCTCCGGTACGCGATCCGCGCGACCAGGAGCCCGAGCCGGGATCACCGCCCGTACGACGTCATCGTTCTGGAGCAGGTCCCGGCGGTCGAGGCGCTCTGGGAGCAGTACGCGAAGGCGCTGGAGGGGACCGGCCTCCCCGACGGGACCCGGTACAAGGTCGTCGTCGATGTGCTGGACACGGAGACCTACGGGGTGCCGCAGACACGCTCGCGAGCAGTGCTGATCGCGCGGCGCGCCGAGCTGGGCGCGCCCTCCCTGCCCGCGCCGACCCACCGCGCCTACGAGGCGAAGGCGTGGAACAGGACGGCCGCCAGGTCCTCTACCCACGCCCATCAGCCCACGCTCTACGAGAGGGACACCCCGGACCCCGACGACGATCTGCTGCCCTGGACCTCGATGGGGCAGGCTCTCGCGGAGCCGGTGGGCGGGCACCCGGGCCGCAGGGTGCCGTTCCTGGTTCGCTCGAACTACGGCAGCTCGGGCAACCCCGGTCGGCGCGGAGTACGGACCGACCGACAGCCCGCCGCCACCGTCACCGGCCGCATCTCCCGCTTCGTGGTGTTCGAGCACCTGAACGAGAAGATCGTCCGGGAGGGCGCGAGGTTCAGCATGAACGAGGCGGGGATGCTGCAGAGCTTCCCGCCCGACTATCCGTGGTCCGGTACGGCACAGGCCCAGCAGGTGGGCAATGCCGTCCCCCCGCTGTTCGGTGCGCACCTGCTCAGTGCCGCGCTGGGGCTTCCCGCACCCGATCCGCAGGCTTTGAGGAAACCGTGGCAGCGGGCGACGGAGGAGCAGCGCGCCAAGCTGCGCAGCGAGGGATGCGGGGCCGCCGACCACTGCACCCCCCGCTGCCCGCGCCCCGACGAACAGGCGACGCGGTAGCCACCTGGTGGGGTTCAGTCACCGTTCTTCCTGCCCCTGATCGGTGCGGTCTCGAACAGCTCGGTGAAGTAGGCGGTGAGCGCGTCGACGGACTCCTCGGGCACGGGGTCCTCGTCCGGCCCTTCGGGCAGTTCGTGCCGCCCGACCGGCGGTGCCGAGGCGGCCTCGTCGATCCACTCCCGCAGCCGAGCCGGGTTCCTGGGCTCGTCCGGTGCGAGCACGTCGTAGATCAGGGTCGCTCCGGCCGCGTTGATCGCGGCGCTGAGGCCGTTGATCTCTCGACCGGTGGTGACCGTGCCCCGCTCGAGCAGACGGACCAGTGCCTGAGCCGTGGGTCGGTGGTCGATCAGGTCGAGGCGGAGAACCGTGTGGATGAGGTCCTGGTTCCCGCAGGCGATCTCGACCGGCCCGTAGTCGGGTCCGTTGCGGAAGAGTTCGGCCGCCCACCACAGTCTGGAGAAGCACTGCCGGTCCGCCGGGCCGCGAAAGCGCTCGGCGGCGATCCGCGGCTCCGGGTTCCTGGCCGTCGGCTCCCTCAGGTGCCGCCAGGCCACGTAGTCGGGGGCCACTGCGAGGGCCAGGTGGTTCCACAGCCGCTTGTCCGCCGCCTCTCGCCGGGTCAGACGCAGCGTGGCGTGGAGCCGTGGGGCCAGCCAGGCGTCGGCGCGAGTCCGGTCCTCCCGGAACTCGAACATGGCGTCCTCCACCAGGCTGCGGATCGGTTCGACCCACCACCTGGCGTCGTCCTCGGGCAGCTCCTCGACGACCTTGGCGAGGTCGATGCCACCGTGGACCCGTTCACCTCTGAGGAGTTCCTCGGTGAGGAACGTGTCGACGGCCGAGGCGGGCAGCAGCGCCAGACGCTCCGGTACGTGGTCGGGCTGGGTGATCACGTCTCGCTCTCCCGGTTCATCTGTTCCAGGGCGCGGACGACATAGCTGAGCGCCCTGGATGCCTCGGCGCGGCGGACCGCCGCGTAGTGGATGCGGGTCTGGAGTTCCGCCCAACCCGACTCTCCCGTGCGCCGGCGGTGGACCTGCCGCAGGGCTTCCTCGACGTGCACGCCGGGTACGACGTCGGGCAGCATCTCCCGCAGCACCTCGCCCTGCCAGTCGGTCGGGAAGACCGGGCCGCTTCCCGGTTCCACCTCCAGGTCGCCGATGGCGCTGTGGAACACCGCGGTCCAGACATCCGTGGCCATCTGGGCGACCAGAAGGTCCCTCACCTTGCTGTCGACCCCGGAGCCCTTGCTGTCCAACAGCCCCATGACACCCTCGACATCGGTGTTCACGAAGACGGTGGGCACCCTGGCCGAGGTGTCGACGATCCACGGGGCGTCGGCATAGGCCCGCAGCCAGTCGCGGGAGCTCCTGCTGAACGAGGCCTTCTGCACCTCGAGTCGAAGCCCCCGGACCGGTTCGTCGGAGACCGTGTCGACGACCCAACTCCGATCGGTCTCGGCGATCGACCGGCCACGCACTCCGTCCACCGTTCCGACGGCGTACACGGCCAGGGAGGCCCGCCCCAGGTGATCGTCGCGGAGCACCTCCACAGAGCCCGACCAGTCCCGACCGTTCTCTGTGTCACGCGTGAGTTCCGTCGAGGTACGGACGTTGGTCTCCCCGTCCGTGAGGACGGCGAGCACACGCAGATCGGACCAGGCGGCGTCGGGCGCGTCCGCCCCGGGCGGCAGCGTGGCCGAGAGACCGATCGTGGCGCTCGACCAGTCGTCGTGCCCGGCGATGCCCAGTGCGACGGCCTGCTGCTGGGTGGAGTACGCGCTGGTCTCCAGTCGGTCGCGGGTGCCGTCGGGGAGCCTGAGGGAGACCGAGGTCACCCGGAGCGTGATCGGCCGGTTGAGCCGCTTGTACGGGTAGATCTTCACCGCGTTACTCACCCTTCCCGGCACGCAGTTCGAGGACGAGGCGGGTGAGCGAGGTCCTGACCGGGTGGCTGGTGATGTCGGTGGCCCCTCGGAACGTCGCGCGGCGGATTCCGGGTGTGAACCGCAGGGTTCCGTCCTGCACCTCGCAGCCCTCGACGGCCACGAGTTCGGCCCAGTCCAGTCTCGGGCGGCCGCCGGAACGCACGTCCAGCTGGGCGATCGGCACCATCGGGACGACCTCGTCGCCCTTGGGGATGCTCACCTCCGCGGTGATCTGCCACTCTCCCCCGTCGCCGATCGTCGCCTCGAGCCCTTCGAGCACCGGTATCACCGGTCCGGAGGGGGCCTTCGCCTTCGGGCGCTTCCGCACGGTCAGCGCCTTGCGCAGCGCCTCACCGCCTTCCTGGTTGCCGCGCCTGGGCCGTGCGACGAGGTCCCTGACGGCATTGTTGACCTCGCTGGTGAGCATGCTGATCCGCCGGTAGGCCGAGGGCGACCAGCGAAGCGTCAACTCCTCCGTCTGCCCCCAACGATCGTGCTCGGGCGGTTCCGCCGCCCGCAAAAACTCCTCGGCCTCCTGAGCGAAGGGCGCGGACTCGCCCGCCGCCTCACCCACCAGGAGCACGGCCTGGAAGGGGTTGGTCCCGACGGGCAGCCTGGGGACGCCGGCCTTCCTGACGGTCATGCGGTTGCCGCGCAGGGAGTGCACCTGGTTCTTCGTGCCGTCCCTGTCCTCGGCCTCGGTGACCAACAGGACCGCTTGATGCGTCCCGAGGGTCCCGCGTGCTCCTCCCTGGAGCGGCAGCTTCAGCGGCACGGTCCTGGCCGCCACCTGCCCGGCCTCGGTGAGTCGGTCCACGGTGGCGCCCTCGTAGTACGCCCGCAGGGCCCTGGTGCGGGAGGGCTGCTCCACGGAAGGGTCCACCTGCTGTTCGGGCACGACCTCTTCGCCGTTGCGCAGGGCGCGGACGGAGACCTCCAGGAGCGGCAGCCTGCCTCCCCCACCGGTCATAGCGGCCCAGAAGTCACGCCCCAGTGCCTCGACGAGACGCCGATGCATCCGCCGGATGTCCCGCGTGTCCTCGCTGCCCTCCTCCTCCGTGATCTCGTCGTCGCCCTCGGACACACCGCCCTCGAGGCTGGCTACGTCGTGCGCGCCCACGATGAGGAAGGAGGTACCGGGCTCGTCGCTGTCCCGGGTCAGGTGCAGCCGGGCCACGGTCTCCTCGTCCGCCCACCAGGAACGGACCACTTCGGCGCCCGGCGAGTCGGGATCGGGACGGCCGAACCAGGCGGGGCCCGCGTACGGTTTGCCGTCGACCTCACGCCAGGGCAGTTCGAGCCGGCCGATGACCCGCCGCTCGGTCCGCCCCTCATGGGGCTCGGAGAGGGTCGAGTTGATGAGCACGAGTCCCAGGGCGCTGGTGGCCCACAAGGTGGCCTTGCCCAGACCGTAGGAGCCACCGGCGGCGGTACCGGACTTGAGGCTCTCCAGTTGCCGCCGGACCACGGCCGCGAACTTGCCGTCCGCGTAGTCGTCCCCGGTGAGGCCCGAGGCGTTGTAGTCGTCGACCCGCAGCAGGACCAGACGACCCTTCTCGTACATGTCGCGTACGCCGGCGTCGACGACCCGACCGACCTTCTGATGTCCGGCGATCTCGGAGACGGCCGAGTAGTGCGGGAAGAGCTCGTTCCAGAGAATCGCGTCGCGGAAGGCGTCAAGGGCCTCACCGGTCAGCTCGTGCAGGGTGTAACGGACGCGGACCGGGCGTCCGTTGTCGGTGAGGCGCTCGTCGAGGCTGTTCTGGCAGGTCTCACGGGCGAGGACCTGCACGTCGGCGTCGAAGGCGAAGGCGGCGGCATTGCCCAGATCGCGACCGCCGTCGGGGTATCCAGGCCGGTGGTACCAGGTGAGCGGCAGGCCGGACTGAGTGTCGGTGGTGCGGGTGTGCACCGTGCTCAGATCCGTGCCGAGGGCCTTCGCGATGTCCGCCATGACAGTGGGGCGTGGCGTCGATCTCCCGGTGATCCACGCGGAGACGGCGGCCCTGGTCAGTCCGAGTTCCTCGGCCAGTTCGGCCTGCGTCTTCCCCGCGAGCTTGAGCTGACGGGCCAGCCAGGGCCCGAACTCCTCACCAGTCTCCACGCGTCACCTGTCTTCCCTCGAGGCGTACCGGGAGGCTAATTTGACAAGAGAGACCGTGTCAACTGACAGTTGACCGAAGCTCGGTCGTCCGAGTCGATCGCAACGATGACCAACTTGCCCGATTTGGCCCCACTGTCCCTACCAGGAAAGGGGGTCAGTTTTCCGAGAACGAACGGAAGTTCAGGGGTTGCGCCATTGAGTAGCGGTCGTTAAAACTTCTATCACGATGGAAAAGCCGTCCCGCCCACGAGACCCCGATTGAGGGGATCGAGCGGCCGGGAACACGTGTGCTCGAACAGCGTCGGCGACAGGCAGAAGAACTTCCGCAGAACGCCTGCGACACGACGACTTCACCGCTATCGTGATCGGCCACGAAGAAGCATCTGTTCCACGGGGGGCGTGGGGGCACGAATAAACCCCTGTGCGACAGACGCCATGCATCAGGGGGGATTCACTCCATGGAGGAGAAGAACTCAAGCGACTTCCCGAGATCGTTCCGGAAGTGGGTCGCTTTCGAGCTGAGCAGTAGTCCAGCACCCGGCATGGTCGGGGCGGCAACCATACACTCCGCATCACCCTGACGTACGGCACGTCCGGCTCCGAGACGCCGTTCGATCCCACGGGCCCACCTGTTCCTGCCCGGCCGGCCCGTTCTCAGACATTCGCCCGTGCCTCGACCTGCCCAGGGGTGCATCAACCGTGCCGTCCTCTTACTCTCCGGTCATCGAAACCGTCCTGCAGCAATCCTCTCGCGTCCTGCAGACCTACGCCGTCGACCCCGGTCTCGTGGCCGAGCACGCGAACGGTGAACGTCGTATCACGCAAGGCGGATACGGTGACCGCCAGCTTTTCGAACTCGTCCAGAACGCGGCCGACGAAATGGCCGACGATCCCGGTGGACGCATCCACGTCGTTCTCACCTCGACGCATCTGTACTGTGCCAACGAGGGGAATCCGGTGACCCCGGAGGGCGCCGAGACGATTCTCCGGATGAGCATGTCGAGGAAGCGCGGAGGTCAGATCGGACGCTTCGGCGTCGGTGTCAAATCCGTCCTCGTGGTGACCGACGCTCCTCAATTCTTCAGCCGCACCGGGAGTTTCGGGTTCGACCGCGACTGGTCGTACGAACGGATCAAGTCCGTCCCCGGTGTCACGGATCGCTACGGATCGGAGTTCGACGCACCGGTTCTGCGGATGGCCCGCCCGCTCGACGCGCAGGCCGAACGCGCCACCGATCCCGTCCTGGACGAGCTCCTGACCTGGGCGACCACCGTCGTGCGCCTGCCCCTGCTCCCGAAGGCCGACGAGCGCCTGGGGCAGGACATGCACGGGGGCAGAGCCGAGCATCAGGGCGAGCAGCGCGAGGAGTTCCCCGTCGGCTTCCAGTTCTTCTCGCCCCACGTCGGCAAGGTCGTACTGGAGGACAGGCGGCCCCAGCCCCCGGCGCACCGCATCCTGACGGTCTGTCAGTCGGGCACGCTACGCACCGTCGTCGAGGAGCGGACCGGGAAGACGCCGGCCACTGAGCACTGGCGCGTGTTCACCACCACCCATGAGCCCGGCCCGGCCGCCCGCGCCGACGCGGGAGAGCTGCACGACCGGATCGCGCTCGAACTCGCCTGGGGCGTACCGGCTCTGGAGAAGGACCCGGACAGCGGCCTGTACGTCAGCCCCCGTTCGCGCGGCCGCGGGAGGTTCTGGTCCTTCTTCCCGACCAAGTACGAAATGTCTCTGAGCGGCATTCTCAACGGGGCCTGGAAGACCAACGAGGACCGGCAGAACCTGCTCGACTCGTCCCCCTTCAACCAGGAGATGATCCGCGTCTCCGCGAGGCTGGTCGTCGACTCCCTGCCCGAACTGGCACCCGCCGAGGACCCGGCCGCCTATCTCCCGCTGCTGCCCGGCCGTGTCAAGGAGGCGATCAGCTGGGCCGACGAGTTCCTGACCCGGGAGATCTGGGCACGCACCGCGGACCGTCCGTCGCTGCCCGACCAGGACGGAGTTCTGCGCGTTCCCAAGGAACTGCGGATCCACCCGCGGCTCGACAAGGACCCGAAGCGACTGTCCCGTTGGCTGCGCATGTGGCACGAGTGCCCCGGACGCCCGTCGAACTGGCTGCACCCGAGCGTCGAGGCGGACTCACTGCGATCCGGCAAGGTGGAGCACGTCCTCGGGGCCGCCGGCCACGAACGCAGTGACGTTCGTACCTGGCTGGAGGCATTGGTCGAGAGCGGCACCGCAGAGGCCTCCGCGGTGGCGGTGCGGATCCTCGCGGACATGATCGAGACCGGCAACCCGCACGCCGCGGAGGCGCGCCAGGCTCGCATCGTGCTCACCGAGGAGCACGGTCTGGTCGCCCCCGTGCCCGGCAAGGTGTTCCGCCGCGCCGACCAGGGCGGGTTGCGCGAGTCCCTCGTGTATGTGGTCGACGAGATCGCCCAGGACCCGTCGTCTGCACACGCCCTGGACGTGCTGGGCGTCCGTGAGGCCGATGCGGAGGGCCGGTTCGTGAGCGTCCTGGACCAGGGCTTCGACCACTACCGCGAGTCGGACTGGGAGCGATTCTGGGAGCTGTTCCGTCAGGCAGGGGTACGACGTCTGACCCACAAGGTCATGGAGCGCGTCCCCTCGCCCCGGTCGACGCTCCGCGTGCGCACCGCCGACCGACGGTTCCGGCCGATCGAGGACTGCATGCTGCCCGGCGTCGTGGTCGACCCGGAGCGGGATCCGAGCGTCGCTGTCGACATGAAGTTCCACTCCGACGACACGCCGTTCTTCACCCAGGTCGGGCTGCGGGACCGGCCGACGAGCGGAGTGCAGCCCAGGGCCGACGAGGACTGGTTCCAGGAGTACCGCGAAGCCGTGCACGCCGCCTGTCTGCGCGGCCTGGACGCCCGTGCCCCGCGCCCCTCGCTGACCAGGTTGAAGGTGGAGGGCGCCCCGATCGGTGGTCCTCTGCACCTCTTCCGCGCCCTGTCCGAGGAGTCGCGTGCGCGGTTCCTGAAGGCGCTGCCCGACGACGCCGTGGTGGACAACTGGACCCGTCAGATCGGCGCGCAGAGCAGCACCAGGCAAGCGGTGTCCTCGCCGATCCGATGGATGCTGCGGAAGTACGGCACGGTCGCCACCTCCCAGGGCGTCAGGCCGCTGCACGAGGCGGTCGGTCCGCAGCTCGCCGCCTACCGCGACGTCCTGCCGGTCGCCGACATCTCGCACGAGAAGGCCCGCAGGCTCCGGCTCCCCAGCACGGTCGACGAGGTACCCGCCGACCGTTGGGACGCGCTCCTCGACGAGGTGTCCCGCAGCGAGGACGACGCGTTCGTCGGTAACACCTACGTCATGCTGACGCGCATCGGCGCCGACTTCCCCGAGGACTCCCTGACCCGTTGCCGGATCGGTGACGCCTGGGGCACCCGACCCGACGACGAGATCACCGTCGCGGTCGGCTCCGCCGAGTACCGGGCGCTCCGCGCGGAGCAGCTGCCGGCGCTGCTCGTACCGACCGCCGAGGACGCCGAGCTGATGGTCGAGAAGTGGGGCATGCTCCGCTACTCCGACGTGATCAGCCGGGAGGCCCGCGAGGTCCCCGAGGGCGGACCCGTTCCGTTGATCGAGCTGTTCCCGGCTCTGCGGCAGCGGCTGAGCAGCGGGAACCGGAACACCATGGTGCAGCGCTGCACCGAACTGGAGGAGATCACCCGCACGCCCGACGGCATGCGCGCCGAGCCGCTGGAGGCAGTCAGTCAGAACGGCGTGGTCAAGGTGCGCGTTCCGGTGGCTCCCGAACAGATGCTGATGCTCGTCGACCGGGAACTGGGACTGGGACTGGGTCCGGCCGGATGCCGGGCCGTCCTGGAGCACCAGGAGCGCATGGCCCGGGACAGAGAGCTGAAGGCGGCACGGGATGCGGTGCGCGCGGCCGAGGACGTCGTGGACAAGATCGAGCTGCTGATCGGCGCCGACGCCCTCCGTGCCGGCCTTCCCGAGGGACTGATGGAGGCCGAGCGGCAGGCCACCGGCGGCGCGGAGCCCTCGGGGCGCCGAATCGCGCAGATGGCGTTCAACGCTCACGGCGACGGCGTGCTCCAGCAGCACGCCAGGGACATCCAGGCCAGGTTCCCCGACGCGCCCGTGGGATACACGGGTTCGTCGGCCGCCATCGCCTTCGTCTCGGGGCTCGGTCTGCCGGTCGCGTTCGCCGGCTCGAGGACCCCGCCGCCGCCCCCGTTCGAAACCGTGGAGG
The DNA here is from genome assembly GCF_039526425.1 of Streptomyces thermospinosisporus. Lineage (NCBI taxonomy): Bacteria > Bacillati > Actinomycetota > Actinomycetes > Kitasatosporales > Streptomycetaceae > Streptomyces > Streptomyces thermospinosisporus. The sequence goes on along the minus strand of NZ_BAAAIZ010000002.1, from coordinate 47,412 downwards.
GCCCGCGGAATTTCCCCTCCCTGCACGACTACCAGGAGGACCTGGTCCGCAACGTCTCGGACATGCTCGACCGGCTGGTCCCCCAGCGCGGCATGCTGTCCCTGCCCACGGGCGCCGGCAAGACCCGGGTGACGGCGGAGGCCGTGATCCGCTGGGTCAAGCGGGTCGGTGACCTCAAGGGGCCGCTGCTGTGGATCGCGCAGACCGAGGAGCTGTGCGAACAGGCGGTGCAGAGCTGGAAGTTCGTGTGGAGCAAGGTCGGCGCGGAGCGACCGCTCACCATCAGTCGCCTGTGGGGCAGCAACGAGGTCGGGAACGTCGTCGAACACCCGCACCTGGTGGTCGCCACCGACGCCAAGCTGGAGCGGTGCCTGGACACCGACCGCTACGCCTGGCTTCGCGAACCCGTTCTGGTGATCGTGGACGAGGCGCACACCGCCATCTCCAAGCGGTACACCCACGTACTCGGCCTGCTGGGGCTCACCCAGTACGAGACCTCCCGCCATCTCCTCGGACTGACCGCCACCCCGTTCCGCAATCGCAACGAGGAGCAGACGCGCCTGCTCGTCCGGCGTTTCGGCAACCGGCGCCTCGACGAGGGAGTCTTCCCCTCCGGCGATCCGTACCGCGACCTGCAGGAGTGGGGCATGCTCGCGCAGGTCGAGCACCGTACCCTGGAGGGTGGCCGGATCGTCCTGGACCGGGACGAGAAAGCTCACGCGGAGCGCATGGCGGTGCTCTCCCGCTCGGCCGAGCAGCGACTCGCCGACGACCATGCGCGCAGCCGGCGCATCGTTGACTCGGTGGCCGAACTCCCCGACGACTGGCCCACGTTGCTGTTCGCCACGTCGGTCGATCACGCCAAGTACCTGGCGGCCATGCTCAACGACCGGGGTGTCCCGTCCGCCGCTGTGGACTCGACGACCAGCCCGCAGGATCGCCGCGCCCGCATCGAGAGCTTCCGCGAAGGACGCATCCGGGTGCTCACCAACTACGGCGTGCTCACTCAGGGGTTCGACGCACCCGCCACCCGGGCGGTGGTGGTGGCCCGTCCGGTCTACAGCACCAACGTCTACCAGCAGATGATCGGCCGAGGCCTGCGCGGACCCAGGAACGGCGGCAAGGACACGTGCCTGATCCTCAACGTCAGCGACAACATCGCCAACTTCGACACCCAGCTCGCCTTCACCCAGTTCGAGCACCTCTGGAGCCGGAAGTGACCGACGCGTACCTCGACAGTCCCGCGCTCACCGCCGAGCAGCGGGCCGTGGTCGAGCAGCCCTGGGACGCCAGGGTCCTCGTCACCGCACAGGCCGGGGCCGGCAAGACGCACACACTGGTGCGTCGGCTCGACGCGCTGTGCGGCCACGGGGACCCCGAAGAGGCGCTACAGGCGGCCGAGATCCTGGTGCTCACCTTCTCCCGGGCGGCCGCCCGGGAGCTGCGGGAGCGCATCGCCCGACACGGTGATCGGGCCCGCCGGGTGCGCGCTCAGACCTTCGACGCCTGGGCCTACGGGGTGCTGGCCCAGGCCTGCCCGGACGGCGAGTGGGGCTCGGTGGGGTTCGACGACCGGATCATCGCGGCGACCGACGCCATAGAGAAGGGCGCGTTGGAGATCGGGGACTCGGTGCCTCCCGCCCACGTCATGATCGACGAGGTACAGGACCTCCTGGGGGTCCGCCGGGAACTGGTGGAGGCGGTGCTCGACCGGTACCAGGACAGCTGCGGCTTCACGATGGTCGGGGACGCCGCCCAGTCGGTCTACGGATTCCAGATCAAGGACCCGTCCGAGCGCGCCGACGAGACGGGCCGGTTCTTCGACTGGCTGCGCTGCTCGTTCCCCGACGACCTGGTGGAGCTGCAGCTCACCCGGAACTTCCGTGCGGTGACCCCCGAGGCCAGGGTCGCGTTGGCCCACGGCCCCGGACTGCAGCAGGTCACCGACGCGGAGGAGGCGGGGCGGCTCTACGAGGAACTGCGCGACCTGCTCCTCGATCCGGCCAATGCTCTGGCGGACCTCACCGATCCCCTCACCCTGAACAAACTGCGAAACCTCTCCGACACCTGTGCGATCCTCACCCGCGACAACCGGCAGGCCCTGGTGGTCTCCGACATACTCCACAAACACGGCGTCGAGCACCGGCTGCGTCGCCCCCTGGAGGAGCGGCCGGTGCCGTACTGGGTGGCCGAACTGCTGCGTCGCACCGAGGCGACCGGTCTCACCGAGGACCGGTTCCGCGCCCTCCTCGGTGAGATACCTCTGCCGTACGAGCCGAACGCGGACGCTCTCTGGACGGTGTTGCGCCGGGTCGCGCGCGGCGCGGGGCGCAATGTGCTCGATCTGGATCGGCTGCGCCGGGCGGTGGCCGACGGTCGGTTCCCGGACGAGGCCGCCGACCCGGAGACCACCCGGCTCGTCGTCTCCACCGTGCACCGGGCCAAGGGCCTGGAGTTCGACCAGGTGATCGTCCTGACGCCACCGACCGTCGCCGAGCTCCGCAAGCAGCACAAGGAGGAGCTGGACCTCCCCGCCGAGGCCCGCGCCCTGTACGTGGCGATGACCCGGGCCCGTCACGACCTCTACCACGTGGGCTCCCCCGAGCTGCCGAAGTTCCGAAGAGCCGGGGCCAGAAGCAACGGCCGCCGGTACGTCGGCGGCTGGAAGTCCTGGGAGAGATTCGGGATCGTCGCCGAGGCGGGCGACGTGTGCCGCGACAACCCACCCGCCTATGACACCGGAGGCGCAGAGACCCAGACCTACCTCCTGGAACAGGTGCACCCAGGGGACGAGGTGGTGCTGCGCAGGCGCCACGACATGCCGACGGGTGAGTACCAGAGCCCGCCCTACGCCCTGCTGCACCGGGGACGGGAGATCGGGGAGATGTCCGAACGGTTCCGCCAAGGGATGTTCCAGGTGCAGAAGGTCAGCCGGACGTGGGAGCCCTGGTGGCCCGACGAGATCCACGGCCTGCGGATCGACACCTTGGAGACCGTGACCGGCAGCATCGCCGCCGGCGCCAACGCCGGACTCGGGGATCGGGGCGTGTGGATCGCCCCGCGCATCACCGGGATCGGGTGGTACCGCAGCGCCGACAGAGACGAGGAGCAGCGCGCATGACGCAGACGACAGACCCGCATGCCGAGCACTACCGGGTGCGCGACGAAGAACTGCTCGCGGGGCTCCGCCGTGAACTCTTCGGCCCCGATGAGGAGGCCGACCCCGAAGAGAGGGCGGAGGTCCTCGACCAGGACGCGCCGATCGACCGGTATCTGACCGGGGTGCTGTATCCGCGTGCCTCCAGGGAGAGGAGGCGCGAGAACGCCGCCGAGCAGGACGGTCTGGACACCGCGCCCGTCTCCACGCGTGGGGACGCGGAGGAGGCCGCCGATACCGACGACATCGGTGTCTCCGGGGACAAACGTCCCTCCTCCATGGGGCTGACCTTCGCGGTCGATCCGGCCGAGTGCGGCACGATCACGATCTCCACGTATGCGGCCGTCTACGAACCCCGCGACGCCGAAGGAAAGCCGATCCCGGCCCGCCGGGCCGAGGCTCGCACCACGGCCGAACAGCGGGAACGGTGGCACCGCAGGGAACTCTCGCTGCCTCCCGAGACGGTCGACGTCACCACCCCGGTCGGCGACAAGCGCGTGGACCTGGACGAACGAGCCCAGCTGCGCATCATCGTCCGCCGCGCCGACCCGACCACGAACACGGTCACCGTGACGGTGACGCTGGTCAACACGCAGAAGGTCGGGGAACGGGACCTCCAGGACGCCTTCGCCCTCTTCCAGTGCCGTCTCAAGATCCGAGCCGCCAACGGCTCCAGCGCGTTCGTCGAGCGTCCGGCTCCGGACTCCGCCCACGATCCGGAGATCGCCACCAGCCGACTGCTGCACCGTCACGCCCCGACCTTCGCGGTCGGGCACGGTTGCGCCGCCGCCTGGGACTGGGATCCTTCGCCGATAGGCGTGGACGACGCCCGCACCGCCGCAGTCCCGGAGGTGCGCACCGAGTTCGTGCCCAGCGTGGAGGTATTGCTCACCGACTCCAACCCGGAGATCGACAGTTCCTCGCTGTCCATGCTCGGCCTCGCCGAGAACCCCGACGCAGAGGTTCTGGCCGCCCTGGAAGCTCTGGCCCAGGGGTACGAGGACTGGATCGACCGCAAGGCGGTGGAGGCGGACGCGCTGGCGGGCGGCCCGCACGAAGGGCCCGCGCGGGAGCAGGTGAGGGCATGCCGTGAGGCGCTCGGTCGTATCCGTGCGGGTATCGACCTGCTGCGCACCAAGCCGGATCTCATGAGGGCGTTCCGGCTCGCCAACCGGGCCATGGCGGACCAGCGGGCGCGGAGCGCCTGGGTCAAGGGCGGACGCACCGGTGCGCCCGACCCGGCTGCCGGCCGGTGGCGTCCCTTCCAGATCGCCTTCATGCTGCTCTGCCTGGCGGGCATCGACGACCCGAAGCACGACGATCGAAGGATCTCCGACCTGCTCTGGTTCCCCACCGGTGGTGGCAAGACGGAGGCCTATCTCGGGCTGATCGCCCTCACGTCCTTCCTGCGGCGCATCCGCAAAGGCCCGGACGGCGGCGGTGTCACCGTGATCATGCGCTACACCCTGCGGCTGCTCACGCTGCAGCAGTTCGAACGCGCGGCGATCCTGCTCTGCGCCATGGAGAACCTGCGGCGCCGGACGCCCGAGTTGGGTCATGAGGAGTTCTCCGTCGGCATGTGGGTCGGGCGCTCGGCCACGCCGAACGAACTGTCCGTGGCCGCCGCACGGCTCGACGAGCTGCGGGCCAACCTCTCCAAACGGCTCGCCACCGAGAACCCCGTCCAGCTGCACGCCTGCCCCTGGTGCGGCACGGGTCTGGATGCCAGGAACTACGAGGTCGACGAGGACGCCAGGCGGATGTACGTCCGCTGCCCCGACGCCGGCTGCGACTTCAGGGACGGCCTGCCCGTTCATCTGGTCGACGAGGCGGTCTACGACGCACGCCCGACCTTGGTGATCGCCACCGTCGACAAGTTCGCCTCCATGCCGTGGCGTCCGAAGACCTCCGCCCTGTTCAACCTCGACGACCCGAACGACCCCACGCCTCCTCCGGAGTTGATCGTCCAGGACGAACTGCACCTGATCTCAGGACCGTTGGGCACGTTGACCGGCCTGTACGAGACGGCCGTGGACGCGCTGGCCGACCGCCCCAAGGTGATCGCCTCCACGGCGACCATCCGTCGGGCGGCCGACCAGGGACGCCACCTCTTCGCTCGTGAGGTGCGGCAGTTCCCGCCCGCCGGCCTGGACGCCCGCGACTCGTGGTTCGCGGTGGAGTCACCGCGCGAGGCAAAGGCGAGCCGCCGCTACGTCGGGCTGCTGGCCCCGGGCACCAGTCAGTCCACGCTGCTCATCCGGACGTACGCCACGCTCCTGCACAGGGCACGGCACGCAAACACCACGGACGACGTGCGTGACGCCTACTGGAGCCTCGTCGGCTACTTCAACAGCCTGCGCCTGCTCTCCGCGGCCGAGCTCCAGGTCCATGACGACGTGCCGGCCTACCTGGAGCTGCTCGCGGAGCGCGAGGGCGTGGCCGTACGCTCGATCCCCAACTACTCGGAGTTGACCAGCCGTATCGACGCCAGTGAGATCCCCGCGCGTCTGAAGGGCATCGAGAAGAGGCTGCCCGACCCCGACACCGTGGACGTCCTGCTCGCCACGAACATGATCGCGGTGGGGGTGGACGTGGATCGACTCGGGCTGATGGCAGTGATGGGGCAGCCGCAGACGACCGCCGAGTACATCCAGGCGACCAGCCGGGTCGGCCGGGCCCGTCCCGGCCTGGTCGCGGTCATGCTCAACGCGGCGCGCGCCCGTGACCGCTCCCACTACGAGAACTTCCAACACTTCCACTCCGCCCTCTACCGCGAGGTCGAGTCCACCTCCGTGACCCCCTTCTCCGCCCGCGCACGCGAACGGGGTCTGCATGCGGTGATCGTCGCTCTCGCCCGCATCCTGATCCCGGAGGCCCGCCCCAACGAAGGCGCGGGCAAGGTCGAGTCCTACGAGGACATCCTCCGCGACCGAATCAAGACACTGCTGATGGACCGCGCGAGCGCGGTCGCCCCCGAGGAGGCCGAGGCCGTCTCCCAAGGGTTCGACGAGTTCGTCGAGTGGTGGCTCAAGCAGGCCGACGCCCACGGTGGGCTGCTCTTCGAACCGAAGCCGGGCAAGAGGACCCCGTCGCTCCTGAAGGCCTACGACGACGAGTCGAAGGACAGGTACGCGTGGTCCACGCTCTGGAGCCTGCGCGACGTCGACGCCGAGACCGCCCTGTTCATGGAGGGAACCCGATGACCCCACCGCCCGCCCGTCGCCGCCGGACCGGCACGAACGCGAACGTCCCCGTCCACACCTTTCTGCGTCGCGGTACGGTCCGCCGAAGCCAGGCCATCACCACGTACGGCGTGGGGTCGCTCATCGCCGTCGACCACGAGTCCTTCATCGTCTCGGGGCTGGACGAGGCCGACCGGAGCTGGAGTGCCGACGAGTCGCCGAGGATCCACGAGCGGCGGCTGGAACGGCTGCTCGGTGTCGACCACTTCCGACTGCCGCCTGCATCCGGCGACACCAGCAAGGACGGCCTGCGGGTCCGCCGCTTCCCGCAGATGCACTCGTGCCCCGGGTGCAACGAACTGCAACCCCACCACGACTTCAACCCGCCCGCCGGCCGCAGCGTCTGCGGAACCTGCGAGACGGAGCTCGTGCCCTCTCGTTTCGTCGTCGCCTGCGAGGCCGGCCACCTGGGCGAGTTCCCGTACTGGCACTGGGTACATCGCTCCGAGGACCGATCTTCCACGGCGGCCGGCAAGTGCGGTGGCAGACTCATGCTCCGCACGTCCGGACGGACCTCCTCGCTCCGCTCCATCCTCGTCTCCTGCACCTGCGGAGGGGCTCCGGAGGTCTCGATGGAGGGCTCCTTCCGCAAAAGCGCCCTCAAGGACCTGGGACTCACCTGCAGAGGCACTCGCCCTTGGCTGGGCTCCACGGCCCCGAATCAGGAGTGCGCGCTCCCCCTGCGCACCTTGCAGCGCGGTTCCTCCTCGGTTTGGCAGCCGGTGCTCAAGTCGGCTCTCTCCATCCCGCCGTGGAGCAGTGGCCGAGCCGATCCGCTCGCCGGTCACTGGGAGAAGCTCAGGAAGTACGACGACAAGGCGGCCATCCAGATCTATCTGGACGCCGTGTTCGACGAGGGTGAGTGGCCCGTCACGCTGGACGAGGTGATGGAGCTGCTCGCTGCGGAACGCGAGGAGGATCCTGACGGCCAGACGGAGGCCTCCTTCGACCACCGCTATCGCGCCCTGCGCAACAAGGAGTACGAACGGCTCCGCGCCGGCAACGAGGAGAGCGACCACTCTCGCGACGAGCAGTTCGTCTGCGAGCCCCCGCTGGGCGATCAGAGCGTGCTCGAGCCTCTCGGGGTCACCGGACCGATGCTGGTGAAGAAGCTCCGAGAGGTGCGCGCCCTGAAGGCGTTCACCCGCCTCGTCGACGCCGAGTCGACCACGGACATCAAGGAGATGCCGCTCTCCGAGAAGCCGCTGCGCTGGCTGCCGGCCATGGAGGTCCGCGGCGAGGGAGTCTTCCTCCGCCTGGACGAGGACCGACTGGGCACCTGGGAGAAGGCGACGGCGGTGGCGGCCCGGGTCGAGCGCATGCGCGCCGCCCACCAACGTCTTCTGGAGCAGCGTGCCCCCGACCCGAGCCGCGCCGTGCCGTCCCCGGCCACACCTCGCATGGTTCTGCTGCACACGCTGGCGCACGTGTTGATCAACGAATGGAGCCTGGAGGCGGGCTATCCCTCCGCGTCCCTGCGCGAACGTCTGTACGCGGCCGACGACATGGCCGGGCTGCTCGTCTACACCGCGACGAGCGACTCGGCCGGCAGTCTGGGCGGTCTCGTCGCACAGGGCGAACCCGAGCTGCTCGACCGCACGGTGCGTTCGGCCCTCCGCCGCGCCGCATGGTGCTCCTCCGACCCGCTGTGCATGGAGGCGGAGGCATCGGGCACCGCCGGGACGAACCTCGCCGCCTGTCACGCTTGCGTGATGCTCCCGGAGACGAGCTGCGAGCACAACAACATCCTGCTCGACCGGGCACTGCTCATAGGCACTCCGGAAGAACCCGACGTGGGCTTCTTCGCGAGAGCACGGCACGACTGACGTAGATCCAGCATCCGTCTCATGCCCGACCACGGGGAGGTGGCCGACGACCACCGACTGCTTTGTGCGCGTCACCTCCCCAGCTCCGCCTCGTACCGCGTCTGCACACGGTCCAGTGCTGACTCCACATCACAACCGTGTGCACGCAGCCAGTGCAGGTAGTCCGTGATGACGGTGATCACCGACTCCTCAGCCATAACTCGCCCAGCCCTGCCCACGCCCGACAGACAGTGCTGGGTCGTATCTGTGTACGTCCCCCGCGCCTCGGTCCGCCTGCCTCCGGAGGTCTCCACAGGGGTGCTCGGGGAGGTGAGTCCGGTCGCCAGCTCGCACCAGGTGACCTTGCGGTCGGGGCCGAGCTCAACGCCCCACCGTTCGGCGAGTGCGTCGATCAGAGCCATGCCTCGGCCGCCCTCCGACTCCATGTTCGCGTCGAGCAGGGTGGGCAGGGCGCGAGTGTCCGGGTCACGGACCTCGATGCGCAGCCGCATTCCGTTCATCGAGACGCCGAGCGTGGCCGGCGTCCCGGGGCCGACGTGCGTGATGACGTTGGCCACCAACTCGCTGACACAGAGCTGAGCTTGGTCGATGACCTCGTGCAGTTCCCAGAGGGCTAAGTGCGACCGCATGACTCGGCGCAGCCCCGCCACCTCCTTGGGTTCGGCCGTGAAGGCCAGATCCCATGACGTTTGTCTCATGCATGCTTCCTGGCCCACGAGAACCCCTCTCCGCGCGACGTGACCCCATGGACGACTGCCAGTCATGGGGCATCACGGTGCGTTGCTTCGCCACCAGAGTGGAGCTCGCGTATCCCGTCGTGCAATGTGCACGGCGGGATTCCCACGACCGAGTGATTGGCAGGCACAAGCCTTGGCGCAAGACTGAACGTCCGCTATCCGAAACGGGGTTGATATGGCCGGATCACCCACCGCCCGCCGGCGTCGCCTGTCGATCGAGCTGAAGAAGCTCCGCGAGCAGAGTGCGCTCACCTGCGCTCAGGTCGGCGAGGCGTTGGACTGGAGCGGTTCCAAGGTCAATCGCATGGAGACCGGCAGCGGGCGGGTCCAGCCGTCCGACGTGGACGCGTTGTGCCGCTTCTACGGCACCACGGACGAGCTCCGCGAGTTCCTGAAGTCACTGGCCCGTCAGGCCAAGACGCGTAGCTGGTGGCAGGTACACGGCTCGGGCGTGCCCCAATGGTTTTCCATCTACATCGGCCTTGAACAGGACGCTTCCACCTTGCGCCAGTATCAGTGCGAGGTACTGCCCGGTCTCCTCCAGACAGAGCCGTATGCCCGCGAACTGCACACCTGCGGCTCGTACCTGCCTCCTGAGGACATCGAGCGCGCCGTCCGCGTGCGCCTCGAACGTCAGTCGATGCTCGACGCTCCCGACGCCCCCGACTGCTGGTTCGTGGTGAGCGAGGGGGCGGTACGCAGGGTTATCGGCGACCACGAGTTGATGCAGGCGCAACTGGAGCACCTGTTGGGGGCAGTAGATCGGCCGAGTGTGACCTTGCAGGTGTTGCCGTTCGACGCGGGCACTTGTCCCACCACCGGGTCGTTCACCTTGCTGGGGTTCCCTGATCCTGAAGACCCGGACATCGTGTACCGGGATGGCATTACGGACGCGATGTACTTGGAGGGCGAGCCCCATGTCCGCGAGTACAACCGCGCCTTCGACGAGCTGAGGGCCGCCGCCCTGAGCCCGCGGCGGTCCATCCAACTGATCAAGGACATGGTGAAGGAAGGCACACAGTGAAACCCTCGCCCGGTAACAACACTCAGCCCCCGCCCGCATGGGTCACGTCGTCCTACAGCAACGGGGCGGGAGGCGAATGCCTCGAGTGCGGAGCCGGGGGCGACCGAATATGGCTACGCGACTCGAAAGTCGGCGCTGACGTAGTCGCTTCCGTCAGCCCCGAGGCATGGCACACCTTCACGCGTGCGGTGCGGCAAGGCTGGTCGGAGAACCGCTGAGCGGCCGAGTACCCCCCGAGTCTCCAGCCGCCCCGGGCCCCTGCAAAGACCCGTCATCGAGGCGTGAGCAAACAGAACTCGTTGCCCTCCGGGTCGGTCAGGATCGTCCAGTGGATGTCGGACTGATCGATGCCGGGGTCTCCGGCGCCCAGGGCGCGCAGGCGGGCCTCCTCCGTCGCCATGTCGTCGCCGGGGTAGGGCCTGATGTCGAGGTGGACGCGGTTCCATACGCGCTTGGGGTCGGGCGTGCGGACGAACTCCAGGTAGGGGCCGACGCCGGCGCTGGAGCGCATGCTCGCGTGATCGTCGGCGACCTCGTGCACCGTCCAGTCCGTCGCCTCGCCCCAGAAGCGGGCCATCTGACGCGGGTCGGCGCAGTCGACGACCACCGCGGCGATCGGCCCCGTGTCCTGGTAGACCGGACGGGGTTCCAGAACGCAGAACTCGTTGCCCTCCGGGTCGGCCATGACCGTCCAGGGGACGTCGCCCTGGCCCACGTCGGCGAGCGTCGCGCCGAGTTTCTGCAGGCGCTCGACCGTCTCCGCCTGGTGGGCGGCCGAGGTGGTGGCCAGGTCGATGTGCACCCGGTTCTTGACCGTCTTGGGCTCCGGGTCGGCGATGAGGTCGATGCAGACCGCTGAAGGGTCGGGGTAGGAGAAGCCCACGGGTTCGAGATTGGTGACGCCGGGCGCCTCGCTGTCGATCCCCCACCCGAGCACCTCGGCCCAGAACCGGCCGAGCGCCGCGTCGTCCTGCGCCTTCATGTTGATCTGCACGAGTCGCGTAGCCATTCGGCCGATCCTAGGGCTACCGCTGCCGTCGACCCACCCGTTTTCGAATCAGGCATACGGTCGTGACGGTGGGTGTTCTCCGCCGAGCAAGGGGCTCCGGGAGCAGGCCATGGGCTCAGCACGCCGCCCCGGTAGCGAAATGAACGGTGGCACGGGCCTGTTGAGGAACTCATGACTCGACGACCAGGGCCCAGGGTGTTGTCCGAAGAAGAGCTTTCCGCGGTGCTCGGGCGGCAGCGGTTCGGCACGCTGGCGACCGTCAAGCGGGACGGACATCCCCATCTGACGACCATGGCCTATGCCTGGGATCCCGGCGCACGGCTGCTGCGGTTCTCCTCCACGGCCGACCGGCTCAAGGTGCGGCATCTGAAGCGCGATCCACGGGCGGCACTGCATGTGCCGGACGGCAGCGTGTGGTCGTTCGCCGTCGCCGAGGGGCTGGCCGAGGTCTCGGAGATCACGTCCGTTCCGGGCGACGCGGTCGGGCGGGAGCTGCTCGGGATGATCCCGGAGGGGGAGCGGCCGGAGGACGAGGCGGCGTTGTTGGAGGAGCTGGTCGCCGAGCGGCGGGTGGTCATCCGGCTGAAGGTGGACCGACTGTATGGAACGGCACTCGACGTCGACGCCGGGTAGGGCGGGAGAGGAGGGGGCGCCACCGGGCCGGGCCGGCGGCCCAGAGCGTCAGTCCAGGTCGCCCCGTTCGATGCAGAACTCGTTGCCCTCGGGGTCGGCCAGGGTTACCCAGCCCTTGCCGTCGGGGCGGGTGTGGTCGGCCAGTTGGCGGGCGCCGAGGGAGAGGGCGCGGGCCACTTCCTCCGCGCGGGTGCGGCCGGTGGGTTTGAGGTCGAAGTGGAGCCGGTTCTTGGTCGCCTTGGCCTCGGGTACGCGGACGAAGAGCAGGCCGGGGCCGGTGCCGGCCGGGTCCTCGATCAGGGCCTCCGGGTCGCCTGGCTTGTCGTCGTCGGAGAGGGGGCGTCCCAGCACCTCGCTCCAGAAGGTGGCGAGTTCGTAGGGGTCGCCGGTGCAGTCGAAGGTGATGTGGCGGATCGTGGGGTTCACGAGGGGCTCCAGGGGCGCGGCGGGTCGGTCTCGCAGGATGGCGTGGCGGGAGGGGCGGCGTCGACGGGTTTTCCGGGAGCAGCCACGAGTTCGGAGGGACCTGCCCGACCGGCACCTCGCCCCCTGAGCCGGGCGGTCTGCCCGACCGGCACCTCGGCCCCTGAGGCGGGCGGTCTGCCCGACCGGCACCTCGGCCCCTGAGCCGCCGGCGGCGCCCGCGGGAGTTAGCCTCTGGGCAGGTGAGACACGCGCCCCGGCAAGGGGCACGGCAGCAGGAGGCAAGGCATGGCGAAGGTTCCCAGCTCGGTGGTGGCCGCGAGTGGGCTGGTCGGCGGCTACGGCGTCGCCCGCTGGACGCGGAAGCGGCAGCTGGGCGGGGTGGTCCTCGCCGCCGCCGGTGCGACGGCCGCGCGGCAGTGGCGGCAGCAGGCCGGCGGGGTGGCCGCGAGCGCGCTGACGGCCGCGTATGTCGCCGCGTTCGCCGGGTCGCATCCGCTGGCCAAGAAGGTGGGCGCCTGGCCGGCGGTCTTCGGTGTCGCCGGAGCCGTGGCGCTGGCCTCCTGGGCGGTCGCCGACCGCCGCGGCTGAACAGAGCAGAGCAGAGAAGCGGGGCGTCTTACGCCTTGGACGTTCACCACGCGGCCGGTGGGGTCCCTGACGAAGAAGCGGCGTACGCCCCACTCCTCGTCCCGCAGCCCTCGTACGATCTCCGCGCCCGCGGCCCTGACCTGGGCGCCAGGACCGTGCACCAGCAGACCGTCAGCGTGGCGGCGCCTGTCCCCGCGCCTCCGGTCGCGGGCGGGCCCTGGCGCCCGGCGCCTCCAGCACCACCACGCTCCCGCTCCCCCCTCCCGCTTCCGCACCGGTCCCGCTCCCACTCCCGCCCCCGCCCCCGCCCCCGCCCCCGCAGTCCTACGCCCCCAGCGCCCGCGACACCGTGAAGATCAGCAGGCCCGCCAGCGAGCCCACCACCGTGCCGTTGATGCGGATGAACTGCAGATCGCGGCCGATGTTCGCCTCGATCTTCTTGGTGGTGTGCTCGGCGTCCCAGCTCGCCACGGTGTCGGTGATCAGGGAGGTGATCTCCTTGCGGTAGGTGGTGACCACGTAGACCGCCGCGCTCTCCAGCCAGCCGTCGACCTTGCCCTGCACCTTCGGGTCGGCGGCCATCCGGGCGCCCAGGGAGAGCAGCGAGGCCCGCACCCGCAGCCGGAGTTCGCTGCGCTCGTCCTCCGCCGCGGAGACGATCATGGAGCGTACGGCCGTCCAGACGGAGGCGATGAGGTCCTGGACCTCGTCGCGGCCCAGGATGTCGGTCTTCAGGCGCTCCACCCGCTCCCGGGTGTCGGAGTCGGCCTGCAGATCGGAGGCGAAGTCGGTGAGGAAGCGGTCGAGGGCGGCGCGGGCCGGGTGTCTCGGCATGTCGCGCATCTCGGCGCAGAACCGCAGCAGTTCCTTGTAGACGCGCTCGGCGACCTTGCGGTCCACGAACCTGGGGGTCCAGCCGGGGGCGCCGCCCTGCACGGCGTCCATCACGGAGTCGCTGTGCAGGACCAGCCAGTCGTGGGCGCGGGAGACGACGAGGTCGACGGCGCGTTTGTGGCCGCCGTCGGCGACGATCTTCTCCAGGGTCTTGCCGATGCCGGGGGCGATCTCCTGGGCGTGGGCGCGGCGGGTGATGGCCTCGCCGACGACCGCCTGGACGTCGGAGTCCCGCAGCACGGTGAGCGCGCCGCGCAGCGCGGCGGACAGCTCGGCGGTGACGCGGTCGGCGTGGTCGGGGACGGAGAGCCAGGCGCCGAGGCGGCTGCCGATGCCGACGGAGCGCAGCCGCTGGCGCACCACGTCCTCGGAGAGGAAGTTCTCGCCGACGAAGTCGCCGAGGGAGACGCCGAGCTGGTCCTTCTTGGTGGGGATGATCGCGGTGTGCGGGATGGGCAGGCCGAGGGGGCGGCGGAAGAGGGCGGTGACCGCGAACCAGTCGGCGAGCGCGCCGACCATGCCGGCCTCGGCGGCCGCGGCGACATAGCCCGCCCAGGGTCCGGCGCCCTGGTGGGAGGCCAGTTTGGCGAGGACGTAGACCAGGGCGACGAACAGCAGCAGACCCGTGGCGGTGAGTTTCATCCGGCGCACGCCGCGCTGCTTCTCCTCGTCCGCCGCGCTGAACGTCGTCATCGTGCGGTTGACGGCCGGGGCGGAGCGGGCCTGCTGCCCTGTGTCATCCTGCTCCCGGACAGCCCGCTGACCGGTTTGCCCGGTGTCTGGCGCTTGTGTGCGTTCCATCCCGCTCCACCTGTTCGGCGATCCCTCACACATTGTCCCTTCCTGACCGACTCCCGGAACGGAACAGGAGTTCCCGGCGTCTGTCTGAAGGGGGACGGCAAGGGGGTCCTGTCAGCCGCGCCCCGCCCATGACGCATCATGGGCTCATCGGATCGGAGCCTCGGGCTCCCACCTCCCGAGGAGAACAGCACAGCATGACCCGGTCTCGTGACGGGGGCGCCATGACGCCTCCCGCCAAGTACCGAGCCCTGCTCGCCGCGGTCGTCGCAGCGATCGTGGCCGTGTCCGCCGCGATCTTCGTCGGCGCGTCCTCGGACGAGGGCACCGAGGGCCGGGACGGCCTCGCGGGCCGCGGCGGCCAGAACAACCCCGCCGCACCCGCCTCCACCGGCACATGGGTCGGCTCCTGGGCCACCTCGCCGGTCCGGGGCGAGCCCGGCACGGAGATGCGCGGGCTGGCCGGGCGCTCGGTGCGCAACGTCGTCCACACCAGCGTGGGCGGCTCGAGTGCCCGCGTCACCCTGTCGAACCTCTACGGGCAGTCCCCGCTGACCATCAGCCACGCCTCGATAGCCGTGGCCGCGGGCCCGGGTACGGCGGCGGCGCTCGCCGGAACGATGCGGCAGCTGACCTTCACCGGGCGGCCGTCGGTCGTGATCCCCGCGGGCAGCCAGGTGGTCAGCGACGCGGTGCGGCTGACCGTCCCGTACGACGGGGACGTGCTGATCACCACCTACTCCCCCACCGCCTCCGGCCCGGTCACCCAGCACCCGTACGCCCGGCAGGTCTCCTACACCGCCGTCGGCGAGCACACCCGCGACACCACGGGCACCCCGTACACCGAGCGGTTCACCTCCTGGCGGTACGTGACCGCGCTTGACGTGCTGAGCAAGGAGTCCCACGGCACGGTCGTCGTCCTCGGCGACTCCCTCACCGACGGCATCAGCGCCGCCATGGGCCGCAACACCCGCTGGCCGGACGTGCTGTCCGACCGGCTGCACGCGGCCGTCGCCGCCGGCCAGGACGTGCCCCGCTACAGCGTCGTCAACGAGGGGATCAGCGGCAACCGCGTCCTCGGCGACGGCCTCGGCCGCCCGCCGGAGAACCCCAGCGGGCTGAACCGGTTCGGCCGCGACGTGCTGGACCGGCCCGGCGTGAAGGTCGTCGTGGTGGTCCTCGGCATCAACGACATCCTGCGCACCCCGGGCACCGCGGACCCGGCGAGCGTGGTGGCCGGGCTGCGGTCGCTGGTGGACCGCGCCCACGCGCGGGGCCTGAAGGTCGTCGGCGCCACGCTGATGCCGTTCGGCGGCCACCACGGCTACACCGACGCCCGCGAGCAGGTGCGCCGGCAGATCAACGCCGAGATCCGCTCGGGCCGCGTCTTCGACGCCGTCGCCGACTTCGACCGGGCCGTGCGCGACCCCTACGACCCGCGCAAGCTGCGCCGCGAGTACGACTGCGGCGACCATCTGCACCTCAGCGACCGGGGCTACGCGCGGATGGCTCAGTCCTTCGACCTGGAGCTGCTCAAGGGCGGAGGATCGGCGGCGCTGTAGGCCGCACGGCCGGGATGGTCAGTCCAGTTCCTTGCGGGAGCGGTCGCGCTCCAGCCTCTGCTGCCGGCGTTCCTCACGCAGCCGCTGCTTCTCGGCGCGCGGGAGCTTGCGCTGGACACCGACGCCGCCCCAGAAGGCGAAGCCGGTGACGATCACGCGGGGGGCGCCGGGGTCGCCCGGCACGCCCGCCTCCCGGTGGTCGAAGCCGCCCATGACGCCCATGCCGCGCACCACGACCTCGACGCCCGGCGGGACGGTGATGTCCACCCCGCCCATGATCGCGACCGCATTGATCACGACCTCCCGGTCGGCGAAGTCCGCCTCGCGCAGATCGAGCTCGCCGCCGCCCCAGAACGCCACACAGTTCAGGCGGCGCGGCACCGTCCAGCGGCCCTTGCGCTGGAAGCCCGACATCACCGCCACGGCCCACTGCGCACCGCCGTCGTCCCCGCGGTGGACGATCCGGTCGGCCCAAGTGCCGCTCGGAGCGGGCTCCTTGTTCAGCGACACCACCGGCGCGGCCGCACCCGCGTTCGGCAGATCACGGGTGATCGGCTCCAGCTCGCCGTAGGTGCGCGCCTTGTACGTCGCGTCCAGGCGTTCCCCGAACTCCTCCATGTCCAGGCGGCCCTCGGCGAGGGCCTCCCGCAGGATGTCGGCGACCCGTTCGCGGTCGGCGTCGGAGGCGCGGAGGTCCGGGACAGCGTCGTCGGTCATACCCAGCAGCCTACGATCTGCCCCCGACCGACGGCTACGACAACGTCTCCCGGGCGTTCTCCCCGGCACCCTCTCCGGCGCCCTCTCCGGCACCCTCTCCGGCGCCCTCCCCGGCACCCTCTCCGGCACCCTCTCCGGCACCCTCCCCGGCACCCTCTCCGGTGCCCTCCCCGGCACCCTCTCCGGTGCTCTCCTCCGCCTTCTCGCCGGCCCTCTCGTCCGGCCTCTGCTCCGCCTTCTGCCCGGCCCTCCCGTCCGTCCTCTGCTCCGCCTTCTCCGCGTACATCTTGGCGATCACCGCCTCGATGTCCGGCTCCCGTACCGACAGGTCCACCAGCGGGTACTGGGCCGCGATCCGCGCCACCAGCGGCGCCGCCGACTGCGAGGCCGGGAACGCCAGCCACTGCCGGGGCCCGTCCATCCGGACCACCCGGGCCGGGGCGGGCACCTCCAGCGGCGGCAGCTCCCGCTCCAGGTCCACCACCAGGGTCCGTTCGCTCTCCCCGACCTCGTGCAGCCCGGCGAGCGGGCCGTCGTACATCAGCCGCCCGTGGTCGATGACCATCACCCGGTTGCACAGCTGCTCGATGTCCTGCAGGTCGTGGGTGGCAGACGCTGGTCAGGCCGTAGAGGAAGGCGATCTCGGGCAGGCTGTAGCCGCCGAGGGCGTCGACGCGGGAGAACATCAGCAGGATGGCCACGAAGTCCAGGGCGGTCATCGCGAAGTTCCCCAGCGTGGTCAGCACGAAGGAGGTGCGGTAGGCGGCGGTGGAGCGGACCACATGCGCACAATCGCCGCGTACACGCGCAGCCCGTCGCGCAGCCGGGAGGCCGGCCGCTCATCGGCGGCGCCGAAGCCGGCCACCGGGCCCGTCACAGGGCCCGTCACGGGGTCCCTCACGGGGTCGGCCACGGGGTCGGTCGCAGGATCAGCCACCCTGCACCACCACCCGCCGCACCGCCACCGACTGCAGCAGCCGCCCGGCCGCCAGCAGCACCACCGCCCAGCCCGCCTGGAACACATACGTGCCGGCCGGGTCCGCCTCGCCGAGCAGCACATCCGCCGGCGCCTGGAGCATCGACGCCCACGGCAGCGCCCGCACCACCTCGCCGAGCGCGCCGGGGAAGACGTTCAGCGGCAGCAGCATCCCCGAGCAGAACGAGCCGGTGAGCATCATCATCTGCGACACCCCCGTGCCGTCGAGCAGCCAGAACGCCGACAGCGCCACCAGATAGCGCAGGGCGAAGCTGACCACCATCGCCAGCGCCACCGCGACCAGGAACGCCGCCCAGGTCACCGGATCGGCGGGCACCGCGAGGTGGAAGACCAGCCCCCCGAACGCGAACGGCACCAGGCCGCGGCCCAGCAGCTGGAACACCGCCCGGCCCAGATCCGCCGACAGCCACCACAGCTGCAGGTCGGCGGGCCGGTACAGGTCGATCGCCACATCACCCGTACGGATGCGTTCCATCAGCTCGCTCTCGAAGCCGCCGCCCCCCGAGCGCCAGCGTCGACAGGAACGCCTGCCCCAGCCACACATACGTCAGCGCCTGCGCCTGGTCGTAGCCGCCGAGGCCGGGCCGCTGGTCCCACAGGGCGACATAGGTGTACGCCAGGACCAGCCCGAAGACGGTATTGGTGAACACCCCGGCCAGCGTGGCCGACCGGTAGGTCGCATAGCGCCGGAAGCCGCCCGTCAGGACTGCTGCGTACAAGCGTCCCGAGCCCACCGAGACCCCGCCCTCCTCAACGCCGCACACCGGCGCACACCGGCACGAAGCGCAGGAGCCTAGCTAGTGGGGCGCGAGGGCGCTTGCCACGCCTTTTTCCGGGCACCGGCAGCCGGGGAACCGCCGGTCACCCGTTCCGGGGCAGCCATGCGTGTGAGAAGCCGCAAGTCTGCACGACGCGCGCCGTGGCGGGGAACTGTTCGCCGGATGCGACAGTCTTCCATGAGTGGGAGCGCACCAGGCGTACTGGAGCGAACGAGGCGAAACAGGAGTCCGTGCACGACATGAGCGACGAGCCGCAGCAGCAGCCCCAGCCGGGCTGGGCACCGAGAGAGCCGCAGGCGGCCAGCGCCCCGCAGGGCAAGCGCAGGCGCACCGGGTGGCGGCGGCTGATCCCCACCTTGCGGATGGTGCTCGGCACCTTCCTCGTCGGCGCCCTGCTGCTCGTCGGCGGCTTCGTCCTCGGCTACACCCTGGTGAAGATCCCGCCCGCCAACGCGCTCGCCACCCAGCAGGCCAACGTCTACCTCTACGCGGACGGCTCGGTCATCGCCCGTGACGGTGAGGTCAACCGGGAGAACGTCCCCCTCGCCCAGGTCTCCAAGGACGCCCAGCACGCCGTCCTGGCCGCCGAGGACCGCGACTTCTACACCGAGTCCGCCGTGGACCCCGGCGCCATGGTCCGCGCCGCCTGGAACACCGCCACCGGCAAGGGCAAGCAGTCCGGCTCCACGATCACCCAGCAGTACGTGAAGAACTACTACCTGCGGCAGGAGCAGACCGTCACCCGCAAGGTGAAGGAGTTCTTCATCGCCATCAAGCTGGACCGCGAGCAGTCCAAGGACAAGATCCTCGAGGGCTACCTCAACACCAGCTACTTCGGCCGCAACGCCTACGGCATCCAGGCCGCCGCCCACGCCTACTACGGCATCGACGCCGCCGAACTCGATCCCGCCCGCGCCGCCTACCTGGCCGCGCTCGTCAACGCGCCCAGCCAGTACGACGTGATCGCCCACCCGGAGAACCGCGACGCGGCCGAGGCCCGCTGGAAGTACGTCCTGGACGGCATGGTCGCCAAGGGCTGGCTCAGCGAGTCCGAACGGGCCGGCATGAAGTTCCCGGTGCCGAAGCCGACCACCGTCTCCACGGGCCTGTCCGGTCAGCGCGGCTACATCGTGAACGTGGTCAAGAACCACCTGATCGAGAACAAGATCGTCACCGAGGAGGAGCTGGACGCGGGCGGCTTCCGGATCACCACCACGCTGCACAAGGACAAGCAGGACGCCTTCGTCGACGCCGTCAACGACAAGCTGATCGACCGGCTCGACAAGAAGAACCGCAAGGCCGACGCCTACGTCCGCGCGGGCGGCGCCGCCGTGGAGCCGGAGACCGGCAAGGTCGTCGCGATGTACAACGGCATCGACTACGTCAAGCAGTACACCCCCAACGCGACCCGCCGGGACTACCAGGTCGGCTCCACCTTCAAGCCGTTCGTGTTCACCTCCGCCGTCGACAACAAGTCCAGCACCCAGGACGGCCGCCTGATCACCCCGAACACGATCTACGACGGCACCAACAAGCGCCCGGTGCAGGGCTGGAGCGGCGGCCGCTACGACCCCGAGAACGAGGACCAGCGGTCCTACGGCGACATCACCGTCAGCGAGGCCACCGACAAGTCGGTGAACGCGGTGTACGCGCAGATGGCGGTGGACGTCGGCTCGGACAAGGTCATGCAGACCGCCATCGACCTCGGCCTGCCCTCCTCCACTCCGGAGCTGACCCCCTCCCCCTCCATCGCCCTCGGGGTCGCCACCGCCAGCCCGCTGGACATGGCCTCCGCCTACGCCACCCTCGCCAACCACGGCGAGCACCGCCCGTACACGCTCGTCGAGAAGGTCACCCACAACGGGGAGAACGTCGAGCTGCCGAAGAGCCGGACCGAGCAGGCGGTCAGCCGTGAGGCCGCCGACACCACCACCTCGGTGCTGCGCAGCGTCGTCCGCCAGGGCACCGCCACCGCCGCCCTGGGCGCGGGCCGCCCGGCGGCGGGCAAGACCGGCACGGCCGAGGAGGACCGGGCCGCCTGGTTCGCCGGCTACACGCCCGAACTGGCCACGGTGGTCGCCGTGATGGCCCAGGACCCGGTGACCGGCGCGCAGAAGAAGCTCTACGGCGCCCTGGGCCTGCCCCGCATCAACGGCGGCGGCGCCCCGGCCGAGATCTGGGCCCAGTTCACCCGCGACGCCCTCGGGGGCGAGCCGGTGCGCGACTTCGACCTGCGGCTCATGCCCGGCGCCGACCGGGTGGACCCGTCCCGCTCCGGCAGCCCCAGCGGTGAGCCCTCCGACGGGGCCGACGAGGGCGAGGAGGAGACGCCGGAGGGCGAGGAGTCGCCCGCGCAGACGCCGAGCGAGGACGAGGAGGAGGACCAGGGCCGGAACGAGGGCGGCGACCAGCAGGGCGGCACCGGTGAGCCCACCGGCGGCGACACCGGGGGCCAGACCACCGACGGCGGCGCCACCGGCGGCACCACGGGCGGCACCGACGGCGGCACGACCGGCGGTGACGACGGAGGCACCGGGGACACGGGCGGCGCGGGCCAGGGCGGCCCGGGCGGCATCGTCCCGACCCGCCGGCCCTGAGGCACCCGGTCCGGCCCTCACCCGTGGGGGGCGTCAGTGACCCGAGGTGGCCTTCAGGCCCACCACGGCCACCAGCAGCAGACAGATGAAGAAGATCCGGGCGGCGGTCGCCGGCTCCCCCAGCACCAGGATGCCGAGCACCGCCGCCCCGGCCGCGCCGATGCCGACCCACACCCCGTAGGCGGTGCCGATGGGCAGGGTCCGGGCGGCGTACGACAGCAGCAGCATGCTGGCGACGATGCCGGCGCCGGTGAACACGCTCGGCCAGAGCCGGGTGAAGCCGTCGGTGTACTTCATGCCGACCGACCAGCCGACCTCGAGCAGACCGGCGACGACGAGCAGCACCCAGGCCATGACGGACACCTCCGGGACAGGCAAGGAAACGGGGGTGCGTCGTCTTTGCCTTCACCCGGTACGGCGCGTCTCGTCGGGTCCCGGTGGTACCTCACCGGGCCTTTCAATCCTAGCCAGGGGACGACGAGAGGGGCCGGTGGCCACGGTCACCGGCCCCTCGTGCCACAGAATCGCAGGTGCTTACAGGTACAAGCCGGTCGAATCCTCGGACCCCTCGAACCGGTCCGCGGCCACGGCGTGCAGATCGCGCTCACGCATCAGCACATAGGGGACCCCCCGCACCTCGACCTCGGCGCGGTCCTCCGGGTCGAACAGCACCCGGTCTCCCGGCTCCACGGTCCGTACGTTCTGCCCCACCGCGACGACCTCCGCCCAGGCCAGACGCCGGCCCACCGCCGCCGTGGCGGGGATCAGGATGCCGCCCCCCGAACGCCGCTCGCCCTCGTTGGTTTCCTGCCGCACGAGTACGCGGTCGTGCAGCATCCGGATGGGCAGCTTGTCGTGATGAGGACTGTGCTCGTTCTTGTTGGCGCTCACGCTGTGAAACCTACCTGCCTTCGCCGCGACCTGACGCGGGCGGGTCAGCCCCGGCGCCGCCGGGTGCCCAGGGCCAGCAGCCCCACGACACCCACGACCAGGACCGCCACCGGCACGACCCGCTCCAGCCGGGGGGAGCCGTCCGCGTCCACGAACTTCGCCTTCACATCACTCACCACACGGTTGATGCCCACGTAGGCCCGCCCGAGCGTGTGGTCCACGTTGGCGGCGACCTTCGCCTTCGCATCACCCATGATCGTCCTCGGGTGCACGCGCACACCGATCTCGTCCAGGGTCTCGGCCAGGACCGCGCGGCGGCGCTCGATGTCCGCCTCGATCTGCGCCGGGGTTCTGGTGTCCGCCGTGTCCGCCACCGTGTCGCCTCCGAAATCCGCTGATACCTGTGCGGACAGTCTGTCAGCTCCGCACGCCGCCGCCATGCCAGGACCCCCGGTTACGCTAGTCCGATGAGCGAGCGACTCCAGCCCGGGGACGTGGCCCCCGACTTCACCCTCCCCGACGCCGACGGCAATCAGGTGTCCCTGTCCGACCACAAGGGCCGCAAGGTCATCGTCTACTTCTACCCGGCCGCCCTCACTCCCGGCTGCACCAAGCAGGCCTGCGACTTCACCGACAACCTGGAGCTCCTCGCCGGCGCCGGCTACGACGTCATCGGCATCAGCCCCGACAAGCCGGAGAAGCTGGCGAAGTTCCGCGAGGCGGAGTCCCTGAAGGTCACCCTGCTCTCCGACCCGGACAAGCAGGTCCTCGAGGCCTACGGCGCCTGGGGCGAGAAGAAGAACTACGGCCGCACATACCTGGGCGTCATCCGCTCCACGGTCATCGTGGACGAGGAGGGCAAGGTCGAGCGCGCCCTGTACAACGTCCGCGCCACCGGCCACGTAGCCAAGATCATCAAGGATCTCGGCATCTGATCCGACCCACCCTGCCGCGACCCTGAACGGCTCGCACCGGCACCCTGCCGGTGCGAGCCGTTCCGCTTTCCGTGCGTGACCGCATCAACGGGGACTGGAGT
Source organism: Streptomyces thermospinosisporus (assembly GCF_039526425.1). Classification (NCBI taxonomy): domain Bacteria; kingdom Bacillati; phylum Actinomycetota; class Actinomycetes; order Kitasatosporales; family Streptomycetaceae; genus Streptomyces; species Streptomyces thermospinosisporus. The sequence goes on along the minus strand of NZ_BAAAIZ010000002.1, from coordinate 24,499 downwards.
GACGACCGGCGCGAGAATCTGCGGCTGCTCTGCCCCAACTGTCATGCGATCACCAGCACCTGGTGCCGAGGAGGCGGACGGCGCCTCGGGCGGACAGGCTGACCGGTAGCATGGCCGGGCATGCGGCCGTGATGGAACGGTAGACATGCGGCGCTTAGAACGCCGTGGGCGGGAGCCCGTGTGGGTTCGAATCCCACCGGCCGCACATGCAGGGGGCCACCCGGCAGGTGGCCCCCCTGGCGTCTCTTATCCCAGCAGCTCCCGTACCACCGGCGCCAGTGCGCGGAACGCCTTGCCGCGGTGGCTGATCGCGTTCTTCTCCTCGGGGGTCAGCTCCGCGCAGGTGCGGGTCTCGCCCTCGGGCTGGAGGATCGGGTCGTAGCCGAAGCCGTTGCTGCCGGCGGGCTCGCGGCGCAGGGTGCCGCGCAGCTGACCCTCGACCACCCGCTCCGTGCCGTCGGGCAGGACCAGGGCGGCCGCGCAGGCGAAGTGGGCGCCCCGGTGCTCGTCGGGGACGTCGGCGAGCTGGGCCAGCAGCAGGTCCAGGTTGGCCTTGTCATCGCCGTGGCGGCCGGCCCAGCGGGCCGAGAAGATACCGGGGGCGCCGCCCAGTACATCCACGCACAGGCCGGAGTCGTCGGCGACGGCCGGAAGGCCCGTGGCCCGGGCCAGCGCGCGGGCCTTGAGCAGGGCGTTCTCGGCGAAGGTGACGCCGGTTTCCTTGACGTCGGGGATCTCCGGGTAGGCGTCGGCGCCGACCAGTTCGTGGGTCAGGCCGGCCTCGGCGAGGATCGCCCGGAGTTCGGTGATCTTTCCGGCGTTGCGGGTGGCGAGGATCAGGCGGGTCATGGGGACCAGTATTCCGGTCCCCCGCCCGTTCCCTTCGCGCCGGGTGGGCCGGGGGCGCCCGCCCTCGTCGCCCGGGCGTCCTTACGGTGTGCAGACCTTGGTCAGCTCGCCGGCCGCGTCGGTGACCGGGCTGATGTCGGGGGTGTTGTCGCCGTTCTCGACGGCCGTGCGCACATTGTCGACGGCCTTGTCGAGGTCCTTGACGGCCTTGTTGACGTCGGCGTTGTCGGTCTTGTCGCCGATCTCGCCGAGGTTCTTGTCGATGGAGTCCAGCGACTCCTCGAGCTGGGTGGGGTCGTCGGAGGCGTTCTCCACCGCCTGCTGGAGCTCGGTGACGCTGTCGGCGATGGCATCGGCGGTCTGGACGCAGTCCAGCGCCTTGTCGACGGCGTCGCAGCCGGTGGTCAGTCCGGCGGTCAGCGCGACCGCCGCCAGGGTGGCGGCGGCGGCTGCGGTGCGGCGTCGGCGGCTCGCGGCCATGGAACGGTCCCTCCCTCGCCGGCCGGTCTCCGGGCCGGCCCTAGCGGCTGGCCGGGCGCATCGGTTCGGTCCGGTGCGCCCGTACCTGTTCAGACGCGGCGGTGACCGGCGCGGTTGCCCGCGGCGGCCACCTGTTTTGGTGTGTCTTTTACCTTGGCTTCCTTGCCTGTCTGCCTGTCTGCCTGTCTTGCCGTCTCGCCCTGGGTTCTTACCGCTCCAGGGTGGTCTCGAGCGCGGCGCGCTGTGCGGCGGCGAGTTCGGTGCAGCCGGCCACGGCCAGGTCGAGCAGGGCGTTGAGCTCCTCGCGGGCGAAGGGCTCGGCCTCGGCGGTGCCCTGCACCTCGACGAAGCGGCCGTCGCCGGTGCAGACGACGTTCATGTCGGTGTCCGCCTTGACGTCCTCCTCGTAGCAGAGGTCCAGCATGGGGACGCCGCCGACGATGCCGACGGAGACGGCGCTGACGGTGCCGGTGAGGGGCTGGCGGCCGGGGCGGATCAGCTTCTTGTCCAGGGCCCAGCCGACGGCGTCGGCGAGGGCCACGTAGGAGCCGGTGATCGCGGCGGTGCGGGTGCCGCCGTCGGCCTGGAGGACGTCGCAGTCCAGGACGATGGTGTTCTCGCCGAGGGCCTTGTAGTCGATGACGGCGCGCAGGGACCGGCCGATCAGACGGCTGATCTCGTGGGTGCGGCCACCGATGCGGCCCTTGACGGACTCGCGGTCTCCGCGGGTGTTGGTGGCGCGCGGGAGCATCGCGTATTCGGCGGTGACCCAGCCTTCGCCGCTGCCCTTGCGCCACCGCGGGACGCCCTCGGTGAGGGAGGCGGTGCACAGGACCTTGGTGTCGCCGAAGGCGACGAGGACGGAGCCTTCGGCGTGCTTGCTCCAGCCGCGTTCGATGGTGATCGGGCGGAGCTGTTCGGGGGTGCGGCCGTCGATTCGAGACATGGCCTCGAGCCTAGCCGTACCGGCGCGAGGGGCCCGTCCCGCGGTGGGACGGGCCCCTCGGGAACCCTTGGGTGGCGGTGGATTGCCGTGAATGGCCGCCGTGGAGGGCGCTGCCTCGTGGAGGACGCTGCCTGCGTCGGAGGCGGGCGCCTCACATCATGTCTTCGATCTCCGCCGCGATGGGGTCGGCGTCGGTGCCGATGACGACCTGGATGGCGCTGCCCATCTTCACCACGCCGTGGGCGCCGGCGGCCTTCAGGGCGGCCTCGTCGACCTTGGCGGGGTCCACGACCTCGGTGCGGAGGCGGGTGATGCAGCCCTCGACCTCTTCGATGTTGTCGATGCCGCCCAGCCCGGCAACGATCTTCTCAGCCTTGGTGGCCATGTTCGTTCTCCCTGATCCGAACCGCTTTGTCGCAGTAACCCACAGTTGGCCCATCTTCGCGAGCGGTCATGTCGTGCGTACCGAATGATGTCGTCACGACAGCGGAACCGTCCGTGCGACTGGTCTACACCACCGGGCGGACGGTCGCCAAACCCGCAGTGAGGGGGACCGGATGAGCACCGACCGCCCCGCCGGAGCCGAGGAGACCGTCAGCCCTGTCCGAGAGCGCTGGAACCGGCTGTTCCAGGGCCTGCAGAAGATGGGCCGCAGCCTTCAGCTGCCGATTGCGGTGCTGCCGGCGGCGGGCATCCTCAACCGGCTGGGGCAGCCGGACGTCTTCGGCGACGACGGGCTCGGCTGGACCAGTGTCTCCAAGGTGATGAGCGGCGCGGGCGGTGCGCTGCTGGACGGTTCGCTGGGGCTGCCGCTGCTGTTCTGCGTCGGTGTGGCGATCGGCATGGCGAAGAAGGCGGATGGTTCGACGGCGCTGGCGGCGGTGGCCGGTTTCCTCGTCTACTTCAATGTGCTGCGGCAGTTCCCCAAGGACTGCCCGGAGGGTTCGAAGGCGGTGCCGAACCTGGGCTGCCAGCTGGCGGACGGCACGGTGACGGCGTACGACTACCAGAATCCGGGGGTCTTCGGCGGCATCGTCATCGGTCTGCTGGCGGCGTTCTTCTGGCAGCGTTTCCACCGGACGCGGCTGGTGGACTGGCTGGGCTTCTTCAACGGCCGCCGGCTGGTGCCGATCATCATGGCGTTCGTGGCGATCGCGTTCGCGGCGGTGTGTCTGTGGATCTGGCCGCCGATCGGCGAGGCCCTGGAGAGCTTCAGCGACTGGATGACGGGTCTCGGCGCCTGGGGTGCGGGTGTGTTCGGGGTGGCGAACCGGGCCCTGCTGGTGGTGGGTCTGCACCAGTTCCTGAACGTGCCCATCTGGTTCCAGTTCGGCACCTACACCGCGCCGGACGGGAGGGTGGTGCACGGCGACATCAACATGTTCCTGGCCGGTGATCCGGATGCGGGGCAGTTCACCTCGGGCTTCTTCCCCATCATGATGTTCGCGCTGCCGGCGGCGGCCCTGGCGATCACCCACTGTGCCCGCCCGGCCCGCCGCAAGGAGATCGGCGGTCTGATGCTGTCGGTGGCGCTGACCTCCTTCGTCACCGGCATCACCGAGCCGATCGAGTACTCGTTCCTGTTCGTCGCCCCGCTCCTGTACGCGGTGCACGCGGTGCTGACGGGCGTGTCGATGGCGGTGACCTGGGCCCTCGGTGTCCACGACGGCTTCAGCTTCTCCGCGGGTCTGATCGACTATGTGATCAACTGGGGTCTGGCGACCAGGCCCTGGGCCATCATCCCGATCGGCCTGTGCTTCGCCGTCCTCTATTACGTGATCTTCCGTTTCGCCATCACCAGGTTCGACCTGAAGACCCCGGGCCGGGAGCCGGAGGCGGAGGTCGAGGACACCACCAAGGCCTGAGCAGGCCTTTCGGGATGTCGGGCGGGCCTTCGGGCGGCCACTGAGCGTAGTGCGGACGTTGCAGGAATCACGGGTTCCTTACGCGCCCTTCATCGTGCTACAACAGGTCTACACCACTGAGTGGTGTAGACCACCACGATGGAGGAACCATGAGCACCGCCACCGCATCGGCGGCCCCCGCGAAGAAGCGGGGATCCGGCCTGTTCCAGGGTCTGCAGAAGGTCGGCCGCAGCCTTCAGCTCCCCATTGCCGTCCTGCCGGCGGCGGGCATCCTGCTGCGGCTCGGCCAGGACGACGTCTTCGGACCTGACGGCCTCGGCTGGGACAAGGTCGCGGCCGTGTTCGCCACCGCGGGTGGCGCCATCTTCGACAATCTGCCGATGCTCTTCTGCATCGGCGTCGCCATCGGCTTCGCCAAGAAGGCCGACGGCTCCACGGCGCTGGCCGCCCTGGTCGGCTTCCTGGTCTACAGCAACGTGCTGAAGGCGTTCCCCGTCACCGAGGCCCAGATCAAGGCCGGCGAGGACATAGCCGCGACCTACAACAACCCCGGTGTCCTCGGCGGCATCATCATGGGCCTGCTCTCGGCCGTGCTGTGGCAGCGCTACCACCGCAAGAAGCTGGTGGACTGGCTGGGCTTCTTCAACGGCCGCCGGCTGGTGCCGATCATCATGGCCTTCGTCGGCACCGCGACGGGTGTCTTCTTCGGCCTGGTCTGGGAGCCGATCGGTGAGGGCATCTCCGCCGCCGGCGAGTGGATCACCGGCCTCGGTGCGTTCGGTGCGGGTCTGTTCGGTCTGGTCAACCGCGCGCTGATCCCGGTCGGCATGCACCAGTTCGTCAACACGGTCTCCTGGTTCCAGATCGGCGACTTCGAGGACGCCGCCGGTGAGGTCGTCCACGGTGACCTGAACCGCTTCTTCGCGGGTGACCCGAGCGCCGGAATGTTCATGTCGGGCTTCTTCCCGATCATGATGTTCGGTCTTCCGGCCGCCGCCGTCGCCATCGCGCACGCCGCCCGTCCCGAGCGCCGCAAGGCCGTGATGGGCATGATGATCTCCCTGGCCCTGACGTCGTTCGTCACCGGTGTGACCGAGCCGATCGAGTTCGCGTTCATGTTCATCGCGCCGATGCTGTACGTGATCCACGCGGTGCTGACCGCGCTGTCCATGGCGGTCACCTGGGCGCTCGGGGTGCACGCCGGCTTCACCTTCTCGGCGGGCTTCATCGACTACGCCCTCAACTGGAACCTGGCGACCAAGCCCTGGCTGATCATCCCGATCGGCCTGGTCTTCGCGGCGATCTACTACACGGTCTTCCGCTTCGCCATCGCCAAGTTCAACCTCCCCACCCCGGGCCGCGAGCCCGAGGAGGAGGTCGAGGACCTCACCAAGGCGTGACCTCGGCCGCCTGAGCGATACGACGCAGG